>CAYFSY010000001.1:0-31366 GCA_964345905.1 uncultured Paludibacteraceae bacterium
GGCTATCCCAGTGATAGAAGAGGAGATAGCAAAGTATGGCAACGCACTTATGGTGGGAGGCTCGATGCTTTACATCGATGCCGTCTGCCAAGGAATTGACGACATTCCCACAATCGACCCAGAGCTCAGAGCAGACGTCCGTAGAATATACGACGAGAAAGGAATCGAGGAGGTTCGCCGAATGCTACAAATACTCGACCCGAGGCACTACGAGGAGGAGGATTTGAAAAACGTCAAACGCATGCTTCACGCCATTGAGGTGTCGCTACAAGCAGGCAAGCCCTTTTCGTCGCTACGCACCAATCCGCAGAAAAAGCGGAGTTTCAATATTGTGAAAATTGGCTTAAATAGACCCCGTGAGGAGCTTTACCAGAATATCAATCTGCGTGTGGATAAAATGATAGCTGCGGGACTCGTAGAGGAGGCTCGTAGCCTGTTGCCTTTTCGCTCACTCAATTCGCTCAACACCGTTGGTTACAAAGAGCTTTTTGGATACTTCGACGGAATGTACGATCTCGAGGAGGCTACTCGACTTATAAAACGCAACACCCGACACTACGCTAAAACGCAGCTCTCGTGGTTTGCAAAAGATGAGACTACAAAGTGGTTTATCCATGAGGATTTTGGAGAAATTGAAAAAATAATAAGTAGTATCTGAATCAAAAAAAACAAAGATAGTCGATATGCTCCAAAGCACACCAACTATCTTGCTTTAATGTCGGGATGACTGGATTCGAACCAGCGACCACACGCCCCCCAGACGTGTACTCTAACCGGGCTGAGCTACATCCCGCTAAAAAACGGACTGCAAAGTTACTATTTTTTTCTCGAAATACGAGTTTTAAGGTTATTATCATGGAGTGTTTGTCCATTTATACGAATAAATTTCTTTATAAACACTCTCTTTGAATCCATAGAAAAAAACATATACAATTGCAGAAATGAAAATTTATGAGTAATTTTGCGGATATTTTTAGAATGAAACTTCTAAAAGTTAGTTTTTAACACAAATTTATAAAAATCAAGAAAAAATGGACGTAAAAAATAATTGTTTAGTAACAGTAGAATACGAACTGTTTGTAAAAAACGAAGATGGCTCTATGGAGCTAATGGAGGCTACTACGCCTGAAAATCCACTGATATATTTCCACGGAGTTGGGGCGATGCTTCCTGCTTTCGAGCGTGAAATGGACGGCAAAAAAGTTGGCGACACTTTTGAGTTTTCAATCCCTTGCGATGAGGCTTACGGAGAGCGTAGCGACGAGAATTTAGTTGACTTGCCACTGAGCGTATTTTCTTCTGACGGCAAGATTGACGAAGAACGCTTCTTTGTAGGTGCAATCGTGCCATTAGTGGATTCAGACGGACAACGCCTACAGGCTGAAATCGTGGAGGTTAGCCAGAGTGCTATCAAGGTTGACTTAAACCACCCTTTGGCAGGCGAAGACCTATACTTCAAAGGCAGAATACTCGACTCTCACGAGCCTACAGAGGAGGAGATTAATGCTCTGAACGGCGGTGGCTGTGGCGGCGGTTGCGACTGCGGTAGCAACGATGGTGGTTGCAGCGGCTGTGGCGGCGGTTGCTAAAAAACTTATTAATCTATGAGCAATACTTTTGGTAAAAACATCAGGCTGACTACCTTTGGCTCGTCGCATGGCGAGGGCTTGGGTGGAGTGATAGAGGGTTTTCCAAAGGGTTTGCAGATAGATTTCGACGCAATAAATCGGGATTTGGCGAGGAGAAAAACCGCCAATTCCCGTTTTTCATCTCAACGCAAGGAGCCAGACATCCCGCAGCTTCTATCTGGTGTAGAAAGCGGTTGTACAACGGGCTTCCCAATAGCATTTTTTATAAAAAACGAAAATGCACGAAGCCAAGACTACGACAGCATTATCAATGCGTTCCGTCCCTCGCATGCAGACTTTACCTACTTCAAAAAGTATGGCGATATAAGTCTTGCCTCGCTTAGCCGCTCGTCTGGTAGAGAGACGGCTTCGTGGGTCGTGGCGGGTAGCTTGGCAAGCCAGTGGCTCGCTCAGCGTGGAGTGCGTATTACAAGCTACGTCTCTGGAATCGGCAACGCCTCAGAAAAGAAAGAGTACACAGAGCTCGATTTAACCCAAATCCACAAAAACGAAATCCCTACGCCTCGTGCAGAGACTTCAGCAAGAATGCTCGAGGAGCTCACTTCTGCACACTCACGTGGCGACTCGCTCGGTGGAGTGGCAACCTGCATTATCAGCGGAGCCGACAGCGGTTTAGGAGAGCCTATATTCGACAAACTCTCTGCTCGATTAGCTCAAGCTATGCTCACGATACCATCTGCTCGTGGCTTCGACTACGGACTTGGCTTCAGAGCCGCCTCTATGAGCGGTGCGGAGTTCAACGACCAGTTTATTTCAGACAACGGCACGGTTCGTCCAGCCACCAACCGCAATGGCGGTATTCTAGGCGGAATCTCATCAGGCGAAGATATCTACTTCCGTGTGGCTTTTAAGCCTGTGCCAAGCATCCGCATAGAGCAGGCTACCACCGACAAAGCGGGCAATCCACAAAAAATCAAGGTTGAAGGACGGCACGACGCCTGTATCCTGCCACGAGTGCTACCCGTATTGGAGGCTATGGCGGCACTAACACTCATGGACTTCTATCTATGTTAGAGTTCCTGATAGGATACGGCATCTACGGGCTGTTTCTCGCCTCATTCCTTGCATCTACAATTCTGCCATTTTCATCTGAGGTGGTGCTGACGGGTTGCCTCTTGGCAGGATTAGACCCACTACAATGCCTTATTGCCGCTACCATAGGCAACTTTCTCGGTGGCGTAACAACATACCTTATTGGCTTTCTTGGAAAAATAGAGTGGGCTGAAAAGTACCTGCGAGTAGAGCGGACAAAGATAAAGCAAACCCAAGCAAAAATCAACCGCTACGGAGCATTTATTGCTTTTTTTAGTTTTGTGCCTGTTGTGGGAGATATTATTCCACTTTCACTTGGATTTATGCGTGCCTCTGCTACCAAAACCCTAATAGGAATGTTCGTAGGCAAATTTCTTCGATATGTAGTGGTTATATACCTAATTGGTTTGATATAAAGTTCTGCTATAAACACTATGTGTTTGACAAAAAAAGGGCTAATCTACCAGATTAACCCTTGATTGTTATTTTCATATATTCTAAAATCAATCCAAAGTCTTCTTTACTTCTACTATCTCGAAGGCTTCTATGATATCTCCCACAGATATATCGTTGTAGTTTGCCAAGCCCAGACCACACTCGTAACCCTGACGTATCTCTTTGGCATCGTCTTTCAGGTGCTTTAATGAGGCTATATCGCCAGTGTGCACCACAATACCGTCGTGGATAAGTCGAACCTTGTTTGAACGCTTGATTGTTCCCTCACGAACCATACAACCAGCAATTGTACCGACCTTAGATATATGGAAGGTTTCACGAACCTCAAGAGTTGCTGTAACCTTCTCTGCCTTTTCTGGTATAAGCATACCTTCCATAGCTGCCTTAACCTCCTCAATTGCCTGATAAATAATAGAGTAGGTGCGAATATCCACACTCTCTGTATCTGCCAACTGCTTAGCTGATGTTGTAGGACGAACCTGGAATCCAATAATAATCGCATTGGCAGATATAGCTAAGTTGACGTCTCCCTCTGTGATCTGTCCGATACCTTTATGGATAACATTAACCTGAATCTCTGGTGTAGAGAGCTTAATGAGCGAATCGCTGAGAGCCTCAATAGAACCATCAACATCACCTTTCACTATAAGGTTCAATTCCTGGAAGTTACCAAGTGCTATACGACGACCTATTTCATCAAGAGTAATATGACTTGTAGTACGCAGACTCTGTTCACGCTTAAGCTGATCGCGTTCTGCTACTATCTCTCTTGCTTCCTGCTCTGTCGGCATTACATTGAAGTTGTCACCTGCCTGTAGCTCTCCTCTCATTCCTAGTATCAATACTGGATCAGATGGTTTTGCCTTCTTTATCTGCTGATTCCTCTCGTTGAACATAGCACGTATTCTACCAAAGGCATGACCTGCTACCACTATATCGCCATGCTCCAATGTACCGTTCTGTACCAGAAGCGTTACCTCGTTACCTCTGCCTTTATCCTTTCTGACGTCGATAACAGAGCCCGAAGCACGACGTTTCGGATTGGCTTTGAGTTCCAGCATCTCACTTTCGAGCAATACTTTGTCGAGCAACTCTTTCATGCCAATACCTTTTTTTGCAGAGATCTCTTGCGACTGGTATTTCCCACCCCAAGACTCCACCAAATAGTTCATATTTGCCAACTCAGACTTAATTTTCTCTGGGTCAGCTCCATCTTTATCTATTTTATTTATTGCAAAAACCATAGGCACACCTGCCGAAGCAGCGTGATTTATAGCCTCAACTGTCTGTGGCATAACACAGTCGTCTGCCGCGATTACGATAATTGCAATGTCCGTCACCTTAGCACCTCTAGCACGCATAGCGGTAAACGCTTCGTGACCAGGTGTGTCGATAAAGGTAATCTGCTCTCCGTTTTCGAGCTGAACATTATATGCTCCAATGTGCTGAGTGATTCCACCTGCCTCACCTGCAATTACATTGGTCTTACGGATATAGTCGAGCAGTGATGTCTTACCATGGTCAACGTGTCCCATCACAGTAACGATCGGTGGACGCTTGATGAGATCTTTTTCGTCGTCTTCCTCTTCGTCAATAGCCTGAAGTACCTCTGCAGAGACAAACTCTGTCTGGAATCCGAACTCATCGGCTACGAGATTGATGGTATCTGCATCAAGTCGTTGGTTGATACTTACAAACATACCAAGGCTCATATAGACCTTGATTACCTCATTTACAGGCACCTTCATCATTGCCGCCAGTTCGTTTGCTGTAACAAACTCTGTGAGTTGTAGCACTTTTGATTGTGCCTCTTCCAATTCAGCCTGACGCTCCATCTCTTGGCGTATATTCTCTCGCTTCTCTTTTCGGTAATCTGCAGCTTTTTTGTTGAACTTACGTCCTTTTCGAGCAATAGCCAAAGTCTCTTTGATGTTTTGTGCTACATCCTCCTTATCAACTATAGGTGCTCCTTTGCTACGTCTATCTTTTTTGCTAAACTTGCCACGACCTTGTCCGTCATCTGATATATCTACGCGCTCAGTCTTAATTCTATCTCGTCTTCTTCTATCATTAGATTTGCCTTCAGCCTGCTGTCCTCGCTTTTTACCACGAGAGTCGTCTTGACGTCCATCTGAAGGTTTTTGCTTATCTTCATCTAAATCGATTTTATCAAGCACCTTTGGTCCCTGTAGTGTAGGAATTCTTGTCTCTATAAAATCTGTTTTTTTACCACCGCTCTTACTCTTAGAAGCCTCTTGTGGTTTAGCCTGTTTTTCGTTTTTCTGCTGCTTTTTCTGCTGCTTTTTCTGCGATTCTGCACGCTGACGCTTCTCCTCCTCAATCCTACGCTGACGCTCCTTTCGTGTCTCTTTTTTAGGACGTGTATTTGAATCTATTTTTGACAAATCAATCTTGTCCAATACCTTAGGACCATCAAGCGTTGGCACTTTCATCTTAAAGACCTCGGTTTCTGGTTTACTATGCTTTACAGGCTCTTCTACTATCTGTGGTTCCGACTCTTCTTTTTGTTGTTTCTCTAGTTTTGCAGGTTCTTTTTTCTCCTCTACCTTAGGCTCAGGCTTTGACTCACTCTTCTCAGGCTCAGGCTTATCTACCTCTGCCTTTGGCTCTTCAGGTGATACTTTTTCTACCACCTCTTCCTTAACCTCGGCAACAGCTGCAGAAACTTCGACAATATCTGCCTTAATGGGAGCTTTCTCTATCTCTACATTAGAGTTTTCAACTTCTGTATTGCTTGGAGCTTCGTCTATGGCAATCTGCTCTTCTACAATCTCTTGAATCTCCTCTGCTTCTTTGGCGAGTTTTACCTGAAGCGCTTTTTCCTCTGCCTCTTTTGCTGCTTGGATAGCCTTTTCTTCTGCTTCTTGTGCCTTTTTTTCTCTGCGCTCCCTCTCCTTACGCCTCTTTTCCGCCTTTTTAGTCTCTAAATCTACCGTAGAGGTATCCTTCTGCTGTCGCTCTTTTGTTAGCATTTCTGAGTGTTCTTTAAGGGTTTTATCTGAACTAAACTCTACCATCAAAAGGTTCTCCTGCGACTCAGATAGCTTTATCGAAGGATACTTATCCTCCGAATCAGGCAACTCTATCGGATCGTTTTTCTTCTTCAAGAAATCAATAGCTGTATTGATTCCAATATTTAGCTGCGTAGTTAATTGTCCTAATCGTGATTTTGCCATAGACTATTATTATTTCTTATTTTTTTATTTTTATTGATTAAACAAAAGTATAAAGTTTAGAAAAACTTATCCTTAAAAAAATGATTTTAATTTTTCGTGTTACATAAAGCAAAAGTTATTTTTTTAATAAACATATCTTTATATCTGATTAGTCTAGCTGATTAATCCTCTTCAAACTCTGCTTTAAGCACACTAATCACATGATCAATAGTTTCATCTTCGAGGTCAGTACGCTCTAGAAGCTCGTCAACAGACATTTTAAGCACCTGTTTAGCTGTATCACAACCAATGCTCTTGAGTATATCTATAACCCACTGGTCAATCTCATCTGCAAACTCCTCTAGATAGATATCCTCGCTATCAATCTCTGCTCCATCGCGGATTACCTCGATATGATAGCCTGTAAGCTGGATTGCGAGCTTGATGTTCGAACCGTTTTTACCGATAGCCACAGAAATATCCTCTGGGTTGATGTAAACGTTTGCGCGCTTATTCTCTTGATCTAAGGCAATAGACCTAACCTTTGCCGGAGCTAGTGCACGAGCGATATATAGGCTTGGATTTGAAGTATAGTTTATGATATCAATATTTTCTCTATTCAACTCTCTGATGATTGGCTGAATACGGCTTCCGCGTACACCTACGCAAGCACCTACAGCATCAATTCTATCGTCGTAAGACTCTACGGCTACCTTTGCCTTTTCGCCCGGCATACGCACTACGTTTTTGATAGTAATCAAGCCGTCTTGAATCTCTGGAACCTCACGCTCTAGAAGTCTGCGCAAAAACTCTGGATTGGTACGCGAGAGATAAATTCTTGGGTTGTTGTTATTATTATCCACACGCAGGACTATTGCACGAATAATCTCGCATTTTCTAAAAAAGTCGCTTGGAATTTGTTCACTCTTGCTCATAAGAAGCTCATTACCATCGTCGTCGAGCAGGAGAATCTCTCTCTTCCACACCTGATAAACCTCAGCTGAGATTATCTGACCCACCAACTGCGAGTACTTGGTGTAGATAGAATCCTTCTGCACATCAGAGATTTTTGCAGAAAGTATCTGTGACAGATTCAAGATCGTACGACGACCAAAAGAGTTTATATCTACCTTCTCCTGTAGCTCCTCGCCAATCTCATAGTCATCTGCAATAGCAAGTGCCTCAGAGAGCGGTATCTCCAAATTCTCATCCTCAAGATCTTCGTCTGCCACTACAATTCTATTGCGCCAAATTTCAAAGTCTCCTTTATCTGGGTTAATAACAAACTGATAGTTTTTATCCGTACCATAAGTGTTTGCTATCACCTTCCTAAACGATTCATCAAGAATACTCAGCATTGTAGAGTTATCTATATTTTTAAACTCTTTTAGCTCCGCAAACGTATTGATAATGTCTGAATGTTCTGTTTTTTTAGCCATACTGTTTTTTCGTTGTTTTTTAAAAACTACTAAAATCTAGTTTTGTATATTTTATTTCTTTAAATTTAAATTCTAAATGCTTTTTCACTATCTTTTTGCGCTTCTCTCCATCTACTTTTTCCTTTTCTTCTATCTCTATAGTGAAACCCTCATCTGAAACCTCCGCCAAAACTCCGCGTATTTTTTTGCTCTCCAAAGTAAGCACCTCTACTCCACGACCGAGATTTTTCGTATACTGACGGGTATCCACAAAAGGCTGACTGATAGAGTAAGAGCCGACCTCCAAAGAGTAATCCTCTACTTCACGGTCTAAATTTTCTTCCAAAAATCTGCTTAGCGAGGAACAAAAGTCCAGATCCACAGACGTTTCAGAATCAATCTCTATCATTATATCATTATTACCAGAGATCTTAAGCGATACCAAAAAGCAATCCGTCCCTTGCAACTTCTCCTCTATGAGGCTTTCAACCTTATTTTTGTCAATCATCAGATTAATAATCTAATTTTTTATAAAAATCATTTTTGTTGTTCAGAAAAAAATAAGGGAGCCCATTTTAGACCTCCCCTCGCTTCTTCAACCTAACTGACTGCAAAGATAATACTTTTTTCTGAAATAGACAAAAAAAATCGTTAAAATGATAGAAAACATACAACTCTCAGCATCCAATTGTTAATTATTTATTACCTTTGCACCAAATTTTAATTAATCAAGAATATGCTTACAGATATCGAAAGAAAGAGGCTTACTATGCTAATGAGAAGTGAGATTATCCCTGCGATTGGTTGTACTGAACCAACAGCAGTGGCTCTATGCACAGCTCGCGCTACCGAAGTACTAGGACAAAAACCTGAACACATCACCGCATATCTCAGTGGAAATGTCATCAAAAACGCCATGGGAGTAGGCATTCCCGGCACAGGCATGATAGGTCTGCCTATCGCTATTGCTTTGGGTGCTTTGATAGGAAAGTCGGAATATCAGCTTGAGGTGCTAAAAGACCTTAAACCTGAAGATGTAGAGCGAGGCAAACAGTTTATCGACGAAAAACGCATAGATATAAAACTGAAATCAGATGTAGCGGACAAGCTCTACATGGAGGTGCACTGCGTAGCTGGCGACGAAAAAGCTATAGCTATAATACGTGGCAACCATACATTTTTCTCTTTTGTGTCTAAAAACGGCAAGGTGCTCGAAGAGAATAAATATGTTGGCTCAGAGCAAGGAGATGACAGCATAGAACTTACATTTGAAAAAGTCTATGACTATTCGATTAACACACCTATAGAAGAGCTCGAATTTATAATAGAGGCAGCCGAGATGAACCGCAGAGCTTCGCTTGAGTCGCAAAAGAAACTATTTGGACACAACGTCTCTCGGAATGTACTCAGCGAGAGAGGCAAACAGCTCTTTGGCACAAACCCACACACCTATATGCTTGCCATGACCGCAGGAGCCTGCGATGTCCGCATGGATGGAGCTATGGTGCCTGTGATGAGCAATACAGGTAGCGGCAACCAAGGTATATCTGCCACTCTACCTGTATTAGCCTACGCCGAAGAGATAAACGCTCCACGCGAAAAGCTTATCAGAGCACTGATTATCAGCAGTCTTGGCATGATTTACATAAAACAACACCTCGGCAGACTTTCTGCTCTGTGTGGTTGCGTAATCGCCTCTTCTGGAGCGAGTTGTGGATTAACTTACCTAATGGGTGGAAACTACCAACAGATAGTTTACGCGGCTCAAAATATGATAGCAACCCTTACAGGAATGGTCTGCGACGGAGCAAAACCAAGCTGTGCTTTGAAGTTGTCTGTAGGAGTTTCTACAGCAACGCTCTCTGCTCTGCTTGCCATGAGCAACGAGAGTGCCAATTCGAAAGAGGGAATAGTAGATAAGGATATTGATAAAACCATCAGAAACCTCGCTCGTGTAGCCGTAGAAGGCATGCCAAAGACAGACGAAGTAATTTTGGACATCATGGTAAATAAATAAGAGAGTTTATTCTTTAGGGAAATGCTGCTAAATATCCTAAAAAACTATACTCTACCGATAGCTATTCTGCTTGGCGTTTTGGGACATCAGTGGTTCGGGTATCTATCCCCGCTGACACCGTATCTCATCTTTACGATGCTCTTTCTGACATTCTCGAAGATAGACTACGCAAACCTAAAACCATCGTGGCTACATCTATGGCTGATACTGGCGCAACTCGTGCTATCTACGGCGGTTTTCTACCTGCTACGTCCACTTAATCTTATGGTAGCTCAAGGCTTGGCAATTTGTATAATCTGCCCCACGGCTACAGCAGCGGCGGTTATCACAAAAAAGCTAAATGGTAGTCTCGAATTTGTGGCCTCATATACACTATATATTAATTTAGTAGCATCTGCATTTATCCCAATAATGTTTCCGCTAATGGAGCCAATCGCGGGTGTAGAAATAACATTTGGAGAACTATTCCTTCAGATTTTCAAAAAAGTGTTTCCTTTACTGATTTGTCCGTTCCTATTGGCTTTGCTCATAAGATTATTCCCAAAAATCAATAACCTTATAGTAAAACATAGTGGCATAGCATTCTATATCTGGGCTATTGCATTAACTATTGTAATTGCCGAAATATCTCAATACTTCATAGAAGAGAGCCACGGTGGCAGAACCACCATAATGCTTATATTCGGAGCTTTAATAGTCTGCTTGCTACAGTTTTTCTTGGGTAAATTTTTAGGCAAACGCTATGGTGAAGTTATCGCTGCAGGACAGTCGTTAGGACAAAAAAACACAATATTTGCAATTTGGTTAGGCAATGTATATTTCAATCCAATTGTGGCTATGGGAGCGGGAGCATACGTCATTTGGCAAAACCTATTTAACTCTCTACAACTACATTTTGCACAGAAAAAGCAACTTTTTTCAAAATAATTTCAAAAAAAATTTGTTAGAAAGGAATAAATTTATAACTTTGCAATCTGATATTGAAATATTGTCTCAATACATGAATTAATTATTTGAATAAATATAAAATATATCGAATATGAAAATGTCAAGAAGTATCTTTGGATTAGTGTTGTTAGCGGTTCTTTTCGCTGGTTGCAACAAGAAGTCTAATCTTGGTTCAAAAGAATCAGAACGTACAGGCTGGGCTTATAACAAGCCAAACAAGGGTTTCTTTAACGTAAAAAGCACCTACGACGGACTTGTTCCTCCAGGCTGTGTATATGTAGAGACTGGCTCTTATGTAAAAGGACAAAACGAAGATAACGTATCTTCACAACAGAACGCAAACAAGCGTCGTGTAGAGGTAGCGGGTTTCTTCATGGACGAATTTGAGGTTACAAATATCAACTGGCGCGAGTATGTAGCTTGGCTACAAGGTGTCTTTGCACACGACCCAAGAAAGTACTTGGATGCTCTACCAGACGAGACTGTTTGGCGTTCAGAGCTGGCATACAATGAGCCTCAGGTAAAAAACTATTACTCACACGTTGCTTATGGATACTATCCTGTGGTTGGCGTTAGCTGGGAGCAAGCTATGGCATATTGCGCTTGGCGTACAGATAGAGCAAACGAAAGAATTTTGATCGATAGAAAATACATCGATTTCACAGATCTTGAGACTGTCAACGGCAATATTCAGAATGCAGAACCAAACGAGTATGGTAAATTTATCTTCTATACAGGTAAAAAGAATGAGTACATGCGTGAGAATGGCGACGAAGATGCTGACCTTGATGGTGTGATTTACGATGCAGAATTCCGCTTGCCTACAGAAGCTGAGTGGGAATACGCCGCCTATGGAGCTATACCACAAAAAGACAATTATGACGAAGGAACCACTTATCCTTGGGCTGGCTACCAAATCCGCTACATTGAGAAGGGCAAAAACAAAGGTAAGTTTATGGCAAACTTTGTTCGCGGACGCGGTGACCAAGTTGGATTTACTGGTAATAACTCTATTACTGTACCAGTTGACTTCTACCTTCCAAACGCATTTGGTTTATACAACATGGCAGGTAACGTAAACGAGTGGGTACTTGACGTTTATCGTTCTACTTCAAACGACATGGTTGATGAACTCAACCCATTCCGTGGTAACGACTGGATGTCTGACTCTGCATACGCAGAGACGATTCTTGACCGCATGCCTGCAATGGAGCAAGAAATGAGAGACAGCATGAGAAACTACTTGGTTAATCAAAAGAAATTCTACCAGAGTGGTCTTGATGTAAGAGACTTCAAGGACGGTGATGCTGGATCATCTATTTTAGACTCTGTTCTAAACTATAATGAGGCTACTCCTATAGAGCAAGCAACCATGATTTCAAACACTGCACGCGTTTACAAAGGCGGTGGCTGGAAAGATAAAGGAATTTGGCTTAACCCATCTAAACGCCGCTGGCTAGACCAAAAGGATAAAGCAAACGATATAGGATTCCGTTGTGCTATGAGTGCTGTTGGCGGTAAGAAAAACAGACGTTAACGTTAAAGACATATGATAAAAATGCTCTGACCAAAAATGTTAGAGCATTTTTTTACACCTCAAACCGTGATTATTATTAACAAAAGTTTGTCTGTTTCAGAAAAAAGTATTAACTTTGCAGTCCTGTTTTTTTAAGAAGCAGGATTGTACAATTATTTATTTATAAACACCCGATGCCCACAGGGTTGAACGGGATAAAAAACAAATTAAAAAATGCCAGGTTTAATAGGTAAAAAGGTCGGAATGACCTCTGTTTTCAGTGAAGAGGGTAAAAATATCCCTTGCACTGTTATTGAAGTTGGTCCTTGCGTAGTTACACAAGTTAAGACTGTCGAGAAAGACGGCTATCAGGCTTACCAGTTGGGGTTTGAAGAGAAAAAAGACAAACACACTAACAAGGCTGAAGCTGGTCACTTCAAGAAAGCAGGCGTAACTCCAAGACGCAACTTAGTTGAATTTAACGGTTTTGAGCAAGAGCTCAAGGCAGGAGAGGCACTTACAGTAGACTCAATGTTCGTGGAGAACGAGTATGTTGACGTGGTAGGTATTTCGAAAGGTAAAGGTTTCCAAGGCGTAGTAAAGCGCCATGGCTTCAGTGGTGTAGGCGAGACTACTCACGGTCAGCACAACAGAAAGCGTGCACCAGGTTCTTTGGGTGCAGGCTCTACTCCATCTAAGGTTGTAAAAGGCAAAAAGATGGCTGGTCGTATGGGTGGCGAGAGAGTTACTATCCAAAACCTCTTGGTTTTGAAAGTCATCGCTGAGCACAACCTAATAGTAGTAAAAGGCTCTGTACCAGGAGCTAAAGGTTCAATAGTTTTAATTGAGAAGTAAAAATGGAAGCAAAAGTATTAGATATAAAAGGTAAAGAGACTGGTAGAGTTGTAAAACTCAACGACTCGGTTTTTGGTATTGAGCCAAACACACATGCTATTTATTTAGATGTAAAGCAATATCTTGCAAACCAACGTCAAGGCACTCACAAATCTAAAGAGAGAAGCGAAATCGCAGGCTCTACAAAGAAGTTGGGTCGCCAGAAAGGTGGTGGTGGAGCTCGTCGTGGTGACATCAAATCGCCTCTATTGCACGGTGGTGGAAGAGTATTTGGTCCAACACCAAGAGATTACTCTTTCAAGTTGAACAAAAAGCTAAAACAGCTTGCTCGTAAATCTGCTTTTGCTACTAAGGCAGCAGAGAATGCTATCGTGGTAATCGAGGACTTCAACTTCGAACAACCAAAGACAAAAGAATTTGTAGCAATTGCTAACAATTTAAAGATTAATGACAAAAAGATTCTTCTGATTTTGGACGAAAACAACAGAAACATTCAACTTTCTGTAAGAAATCTACCTAAGGTAAATGTTATTACAACATCTGAGTTAAGCACTTACAAAATCCTTGACTGCTCTGTTCTGGTTCTTACAGAAAAGGCTGTTGAAGGCATTGATAACCATTTTAATACAAAGGAGGATTAAAGTATGTCAATAATTATTAAGCCTATCGTTACAGAGAAGATGACTGAAATTGGCGAAAAGTATAACAGAGTAGCCTTCAGAGTAAGTCGCGACGCAAATAAAGTAGAGATTAAAAAAGCTGTTGAGGCGTTGTATAACGTTACAGTTGAGAGTGTAAATACAATCCAAGTGAAGGGCAAAAACAAAAGCCGCTACACAAAAACAGGGTTGATAAAAGGCTCATCTCCATTCTACAAAAAGGCTATCGTAACATTAGCCGAAGGTAGCAACATCGATTTCTACAGCAATATTTGATAAGGAAATAGATTTTTATATAAAGAGCACTCTGCCACAAAGCGGGGTGCTCTTTTGTTTGTTTTTTTTGAAAAACTTGAATAAGCAACGTGTAAATCGAGAAAGTTTTTATACCTTTGTACTAATAAACAATAAACAACTATAGTTTTATGAAAGTTCAATTTAGCCTAATATGCTGTTTAGCAATGTTTTTCTTGATCTCTTGCGGAAACTCCACTAAGAGTGCTAATGAAAACCCTGACACTTCTATATCCGCATCCCTTATAGATGAATCGATTCCAGTAGCTGAATATGGTGGCGTGTACGAGACTCTAAACGGTTGGCTTGGAAAAGGAATTCCTGAAAAGACAATAATCGACAGCTTGGGAATCCCTGAATACAAGGGTGAGGAAGCCTTTTGGGAAGGAACGGCAACCTATGTCCAGAGGTGGGAGTATAGAGGCTTAGGATTGGCTCTCGAGATGGAAGCCTACAAGCAGGGAGAAGAGAAAAAAGTGTTCCATATAGAGGTAACTTCTCCATCAGCATTCACAACAAGCAAAGGAGTAGCGATAGACTCTACCAAAGAGGAGGTCTTAGAGAGCTATGCTGGCGAGATAAACGAAGAGGAGTCTGAATCAGGCGTTATCGTCGTGGGATCGATATACGGCGGAACTTGTTTTTTTATCAAAGATGGAAAAGTAAGCAAGATATTTATAGGCGAACTTGCAGAGTAGAGGTATAGCAAAAAACACTCAGCTTTATGGCAGAGTGCTTTTTGTTTACCTACTATCTTAGTAAATTCTATTTTACAAACAGACGTAAAAGAATCTTGTTTTTATCTTTACAAGCATCGCAATAGACTGCTTGAATTTTATAGCTGTCCACACTCTTAGCACTTTTGGTCAGACGTAGTCCGCTTAAATTTTTGGCTACATATAGGCTGTAATGGGTTTTTCTGTCTATTTCGATAAAACAACTATCTGCAAAGTTATTATCTGGATTATCATCCTCTAAACCCTCTACAGGATATATTCGCGTAAGCTTTAGCGGATAACTACTCCCTACCTTAATTTCATCGGAAGTATTACCTGATACCTCTCTAAAGCTAATCACACAAAAAACGGTATCGCCCCTTTCCGCATCAATTATGTGCAAAAGCTCATTGCTTTTAATGCCTCTTATTCTGTATTTCAGATTATCACCAGCGACCTTTTTGGTCACTGAGCAAGAGCACCCAACAAGCACCAACAAGCAGACCAAGAAGACGAAGGATAGCCTTTTCATCACTTAGGTATCTTAAGCGTCTGTCCCTCGCGTATCATGTCAGAGCGAAGTCCATTGGCTTTTTTGATTTTTGCTATAGTGGTACCATATCTACGAGCAATTCCTCCGAGTGTATCACCGCTCTTTACCTTATAAGTCGCCTTTATGCTGGCTTTTGCAGTAGATTTTTTTGAGGTTGTAGCAGGCTTCACTTGCTGACGAGTGGGTGGCTCTACTATCACTTGGCGTTCGGTCAGATTTGCCGAGTTGTAGTTCAAAACTGAATCTACACGCGAAGCGTACAACGAAACCTTTTCTAACGGTAGCAGTAGGCGATAAGGTTTTATATCTCCCGGAATTATATAGTTTTTATATTGTGGATTCAGGAATTTTATCACCTCCATAGGAATCTCCAGCACTTCCGAAATTTGTGCAAAGTGCATCCTATCACGCACTATTACCGAATCCGTTGCACCTACAAAAGTTGGCACATCTGGACACATATTGTGCTTGTCGTAATAATTCATTATATAGTTTGCTGCAATGAAAATTGGCACATAACCACGTGTCTCTGCAGGCAGGTATGGATAGATATCCCAATAACCTATCTTACCTCCACTTCGGCGGATAGCACGAGCCACATTGCCTGGTCCGCAGTTGTATGCTGCTATTGCCAAGTGCCAGTCGTCATATATCGCATTGAGGTCACGTAGGTAGCGAGCTGCTGCATCAGAAGATTTTATAGGATCGAATCTATCATCTACAAGCGAATTAATCTCTAAATCGTAGAGTTTGCCAGTTGTAGGCATAAACTGCCAAAGACCTCCGGCTCCAGCTCTGGAAATCGCCCTTGGGTTCAAGGCAGACTCTATCACAGGTAGATATTTAAGTTCATGCGGCAGATTGTATCTCACCAGCGCTTGCTCGAATAGGTCGAAGTAGTAGTGTTCGCCCAGCCCGAGCATGTAATCCACCTGACGAATACGTCTTGCATAACTCTCTATACAGCTACGAACGATACTATTAAAAGGCATCTCTATACGATAAGGCAGACGTTGCAAACGATATATATAGACACTATCAGCATAGAAAAGTGGTGTTACTGATTGGCGATTGCAACGCTCCACCACAGTACGACTTAGGTACCAGTCGTTTAGCAAGTCTATCATATTTTTCTCGTAATCTGGGGGAACCACCATAGTGGTATCCACAATTCCTTTAGCTTTATCAGCAGGATTCGAAGGATTCACCGAGGGTTCAATAGCACTTATATTAGCAGAAAAAATGGTTGCAATAGTGATTAAAACAATATTTCTTAAACTCTTCATATCTTATATATTTTTGCAAATTTACTTTTATCTATTTTATTAAAATCTAAGATTTAGGCTTATTCCTAAATTCTGAGTGTTTTCATTGGTTTCTATTACGGTTGGAGCCACTCTAAGCGATAGGTCTGGTGAAATATCAAAGTTTGCCAGAGAGGCATCTACAAAGGCGTCAAGTACCGTAATGGCATAGAAAGCCACAGTGCCTATAATAAAGAGGTCGCGGCTCCGACGATGACTATTCATATAGTCTCTAAGTCGCTCTGGAGTAACATAACTTGGATCGTACTTTGTATATAGCTCCTCATAACTCTTAGTGTTTGGATTATTATCAACAATGTCTCTATAATATCGCTTTACAGTCTTGTAGCTATTGCCATACCAACTGATGCCATAACCCAAAGCGGCAAATCCTCCATAAACTATCGGAAGCTTCCAGTAGCGACGATTATAAATCTGTCCTAATCCAGGACAAATCAATCCATACCACATTGCTTTATTTGGATCTGGGTAAAATAATTTTCTTGGAGCTTGCTCAGCCTGTCGCTCTCTGACGGTTGTTTTTTTCTCAAGTATTTTGCCCGTTTTTACTTTTGCAGGAGTATTGGCAAGCGTATCTGACAGCTGAAGCTCACCTTCTCCTAGTCCGCTAGTTGGTAAAGTTATTTTTTTCTGTTGTAGGCTTTCCAAATATTTTGCTGTATCAGGAGTGACGACTAGCAAAGTGTCTTGGGCTGACATCAGTCCAAAACTAAATAGAAATAGCATAACTAAACCTAAGAATCTCTTCAAAACTATTTAAGCTTATCAAATATTGACATCAGCCTCATCAGATCGTCATCTGAATCAAATGGCAAAAGGATTTTACCCTTACCCTGCTCGTTGTAATGGAGCGATACTTTTGTATTAAACATAGTAGAAAGCTCCTGTTTGAGTTTATCAAACTCTTCTGATACAAACTTTTTAGCCTTAGCCTTTGGCTTTATCTCTTCGCCTGAAGCCACCGCTTTTACCAAAGCCTCTGTCTCTCTTACGCTGAGCGATCTATCTACCACCTCCTCGTAAACACGAATCTGGTCTGCATAGTCTGCTAAGCCTGCAATAGCTTTGGCGTGACCCATATTGAGCTTACCGTCTTTCAGACCAATCTGTATCTCTGCAGGGAGCTTAAGCAGACGCAGATAGTTTGCTATGACAGAGCGTTTTTTACCAATCCTCTCGCTAAGTTTCTCTTGCGTAAGCTCAAAGTCCTCCATCGCTTTATGATAGCCCAGAGCAATCTCAATAGGATTAAGGTCTGCACGCTGGATGTTTTCAATAAGAGCCATTATATGTAGCTGCTCGTCGTCCGCTGTACGGATATAGGCAGGAATCTTTGCTAATCCTACCATCTTTGATGCACGATAGCGTCTCTCTCCCGCTATAATCTGATAGCTTTCTTCGTCGATTTTACGAACCGTAATAGGCGAAATCACTCCATTTTCACGGATAGATTCAGCCAGTTCAGCAAGAGCCTCCTCATCAAAATCAGTACGAGGTTGCAATGGATTTGCCTGAATGAATCCTATTGGAATTTCACTAATAATACTGCTTCCACTGGTGTGTACCTCTTCTGCTCCACCAATCAGGGCGCTTAGCCCTCTACCTAATGCTTGTTTCTTCATACGCTTTTATCTTCAATCTCTATGCTTTTTTATTTTTTTCGATAATCTCTTCTGCAAACTTCATATAGTCTAATGCTCCACGTGAATCTTTATCATGAACCATCACAGGCTGTCCGAACGACGTTGCCTCAGATAGCTTTACATTACGCGAAATCATGGTGTCGAAGACCAAATCGCCAAGGTTATCACGCACCTCTTTTACCACCATATTGGCGTAGCGAAGACGTGAGTCGTACATAGTCATCAAAAAACCCTCAAAAGCAAGGCTTGGATTTGCACGTTTTTTGATTTTATCCACAGTACTTAGTAGTTTTCCAATCCCCTCCAAAGCGAAGTATTCACACTGCACAGGTACTATCACCGTATCGGCTGCTGTAAGGCAGTTTACCACGATAAGTCCGAGCGAGGGTGCGCAATCTATCAGCACATAGTCATATGATGGTTTTAGCTGGTTCAGAACATTTTTAAGCCTTCTCTCGCGGTTTTCTACCTCTATCATCTCTATCTCTGCGCCCACAAGGTTGATGTGCGAAGGGATGAGGTCGAGGTTTTCAAACTCAGTCTGGATAACGGCTGTCTGAGGCTCTATTTCGTCCACCAGACACTCGTAAATTGTAGTCTTTAAGCCTGTAATATCAACACCAAGTCCCGATGAGGCATTAGCCTGCGGGTCTGCATCAACCAACAACACCTTCATGCCAAGCGAAGCTAACGAAGCTGCAAGATTTATACTTGTAGTGGTCTTACCTACACCACCTTTTTGATTTGCTATAGCAATAATTTTTCCCATTTTGTTATAAAAAAAGAACTTTTTTCGGGTTTATAACTAATCTGCAAATTTAGCAAATTTATTTGTATTTATGTGTTAAAAAATACAAAAAGAAATCCCGCCTGCTTTTAACGCAAACGGGACTCTTTCTATTTTATTCTAAATAAACTCTATTAGAATCAGAGAATCTCAAACTCAATACGACGGTTCTCTGCTGCCTCTGTGTCATCTGGGTTGAGTGGCTGAGTCTCTCCTCTACCCTCTGCCTTCAGACGTTCTGGAGCGACACCTCTCTCTATGAGTGCCTCTCTTACAGAGTTTGCACGTCTATCAGAAAGCCTCATGTTGTAGTCATCAGAACCCTTAGAGTCTGTGTGTCCTGTAATCAGGATATTGATTTCAGGATTGTCGCGCAAGATCTTAGCCTGATTATCAAGCTCAGCATTAGACTCAGGCGTCAGCTTATGACTATCAAACTCAAAGTAGATATTCTGAATAATGATCTTTGAAGACTTCTGAACAGGTTGCAAATAAACCATCAGTGTATCACCTACATTCGAAGCCAACTCTGAATACTCATAGTAGTTTGGTACTTTAACAGTTACCTTGTAAGTATCATCTCTGCGAAGCTTAGTGTTGAACACGCCATAGTCTTTCAACTCCTCAGTATAGAGCACTTTACCTAAAGTGTCGGTCATAGTTACCTTCACTCCATTGATTTCAGCACCAGTTACCACGTCTATTACCTTACCAGTTATAAGCTGTACTGGTGGTTTAGGTGGTATTGGTGGTATTGGCTCTGGTAGAGGCAAGAGTTTCGGCTTTGTTACATCAAACAGTAATGTTCCTTTTACGCCAACTATAAACGGAGTTACAGTTTTCTTATAACCTCTGTTTGTAGCCAAAAGGTTCTCGTTTTCGAATACAACCACATTTGGATCTAGATCAAATCCGACTGGCTCCGAAGGCATATCAGTTGCTGGTGAAGCCTGCGGTGTCTGGTTGATATTCATAAAGCCGTAGTCAGCAAAGAGTGCCACGCGCAGTGTCGGCATCTCACGCTCAAAAGGCTGATATCCTCTTTTGCCCTTTTTTTGACGCTGACGTTGAGCCTTAGCCCTTTCACGCTCTATTTTTTCTTTTTCCTTATCTGATTTAGGCTTAAACACCCATTTTGATATCTCCATACCAAACTCTGCAGAAGCTGCCACATTCAATCCACCAAACTTAGATGGAGTCTTGTGAGACTGCTTCTTTATAATTTGATCGCCATAGAAGTGGTTTGGCATTCCGATAAAGGTATCGATATACTCCTCATGGAAACCAGCAGTATTTACCTTACCCTTCGAAGAGCCAAAACCCATTACAGGTAGTCCTACCTTGACACCAGCTAAGAAATAGAAGTCATATGTAGCTGTAAATCGCATACCTGCAAGTATTGGCACATTTACAATTCCCACATTCTGAATATCGCGGTATTTCAGATAGTTATATCTTAACTTGATATAATCTCCTGTAACACCATCAGGCTTAATAGACGCTGGATATAGTAGAACCTTTTCGCCACTTATACCCATCACTTTAGTGTAAGAGTTTAAGAACTGAAACTCCACACCAGTATTAAGCAAGAAACGCTTCACACGGAGTTGATAACCTCCGCCTATACCTACTCCGCCTCCGCCAAGCACCTTACTCTGGTCGATGCCATGAAATAGTGCAGAGTATCCACCGTAGAGCCATCCTCCAAGATAGTGGCGAGTGTTTGTGTTTTTAGTCACCAACTCACCTGATCCGGACTCTTGAGAAAAACCTACAGTGCTTGCCAATAGAGCAATTATAAGTAATAATGTCGCTCGTCTGATATAATTATTTATTCCCTTCATATTTGATATACTTTTTTTAGAATCCATTAAAACTACTGAGCAACAACAATCTTAGTATTTCTTGTGATGCCACTATCCATTACAAACTTCACGATGTAGATACCCGAAGCCTGTGGAGCTATATATTCAGGTGACTCTGGGGTAATTCTCTGACGAGAGACCATCATACCTGTAACATTATAGATATAAACATCTGCACCTTCGCCGATATCGTAAACTCTCACTGGAGATGCACCTCCTACAAAGTTAGGAGTTATATTAGCCGTATAAGGCTTAGCTACTATAGGGCAAGTAAAGATAGCATAATCCTCACCTACACGAGTAAGCTCAACATTATAGCTTGCTCCAATCTCCAATCCTGCAGGAACATACAGATAAGACTTTGTTTCACCTGTAATAGGCTCTCCATTCTTGTACCACTGATATTTAGTGAGATTATAGCCTCCATTATACCTATCATTTAGAACTGCGACAACATCACCCCAATTCTGTTCAATAGTAGCTGACTTATACTCAACCATAAATGGAACGTCTATAGTAGTACCCTGGCAACCATACTTTTCGTCTTCAAACTTAATGTTGACATTATATTTATCAGGACGAATATCTACTGGTATTGGTACTACAATCTGCTGACCCACTGAATCATGATCATACTCTCCGTCAGACACAGTAAACGCCGAGCCACTCTTGAATGCCAGAGTATATTTTGTTGGATCACTTCCACCAGTATTTGCGTAGTTTATCGTAAAGCTTTCGTCGTCTGCACAGATAGGAGTCTGCAACGGCTTTATAGACATCTGCATTACAGGATTTACCTGAAGGTTAAGTATCATAGTACTATCACAGCCTACTGTAGAAAGGTATGTTTTAGAGTACCTTCCTGTAGCAGTATAATTTTCACCTTCCCAGACTTTCACATCTCCTGCACAGATAGTGTCACTCTCTTCTATTTCTATCTTATCTGCAACCTTAAAGTCAAGAACAAATATACTATCACAGCCTGTAGCTGCTATAAGTACAGTATCTGTATATGTGCCGTCTGTAGAGAGACGTTTGCCTCGCCATGTGTATGGAATATTTTCTCTACAAGTAGTGATCTTCTGATTCTTAGTAACAGTACCGATACGTGGAACGTCTACAGTAAACTTAACAGTATCGTTACACAATCCAGATCCATCTAGGATAGATACAAGCGTAACATGATATCTACCACCTTCACTTGGGAATTCTATCATAGGATCTTTATCGTACTTCACAGTAAACACACGACCTCGTTCGTTGTTCTCACGGATCACCCATTTACGTCCACTTGGGAATTCAGTCTCTCCTGAATTAGCAGAGCCCACGTGAATAATACTATTATCTGTGAAGCTAACCCAGTTCTCGCAGTTTTCTGGCACCGACTGATATGCATATCTAGCCTCTGTCAGACGAGGAGCTAAGCGAGAAGATATTTCGAAGAAACACTCTTCGCGAACTCCCTGCTCTGTCTTAAGCATTACCCTACAAACATATGTAGCAGTATCGTTAATACTTGTTGGCGCAAAGCCACGCTCTCTGCTAATGCAGTTTCTAGGATCATATGTAGCAATAGTGCCATCAGGTCTATACTTTTTATACCAGCAGTATGCAAAACCATCTGGAGCGTAAATAGTATCTATAGTCTCTGTACTACAGCTAAATCCTTCGAACTGCTTACTTTCACAGTCGAGCATAAAGTATGCGTAGCCGAAGTGAGCTCCAAGCGAGCAGTCCCAAGTAGAGACACGTATCTGAATATCCTGGCCTGCATACTCCTCAAGATTAAGACCAATAGTAGTCCAGTCCTTCCACTTGATAGAGCTATAACCACTACCAACTGTATGCCAACCGTCTGCTGCAGATGTATTTACACCCGGAACAAAGTTTAGGCTTCCGCAGTCTGGGTTAATAACAGTTCCTGCACTATTGAGCAGTTCTAACTTGAATCGAGGTTGATCAGAAGAGCTGTGGCTTGGATCCTCGAGTACAACTGCATATCGCATAACTAGCAGTACAAACGATGGGTCAACATGTAGTTTATAGATCAAACCCTCACATTGGCTACCTGAATTGTCATCTCCGAGTTTTACCGAAGCCAACTCTCCATAAGGAATAGTAAATAGTCCAGGATTGTCGCCTGTTGGGTCAACAGTTCGAGGATCGTAAGATGGCTTAGTAATCAAAGTATGGCGTCCTGCCTGAATACCTATATTTTGGAACGCTTGGTTGGTTGGTGTTCCAGACCAAGTACCATAAGTAGGAGTAACAGTCTCTCTATTATTCAAGTCTCCGTAGTTGATACAGCCGTCGCCTGTAAGTACAACGTTTTGGCTATTTACAGCCCAAGCACTTGTATCATTAATAGCTACTCCACATATTTCACGTGAATTGTTGCAGAACTTACGTAAAAATACTGTATATGCACCCTTCTCCAAGTTTTCTAGAGAATATGGAGATCTCACTCCTGAGACAGACATAAATAGTCCACCGATTGTATCGTATGTATTACGATAAGCCAACTCATAGGTAGATGTTTGGTCATCGTTCCAAGTAATCTTAAGACCACCACCGGTAGAGAGCACCTCTGTAATCTCAGGAGTAGCACACGCTGCTGGCAGAATATCTGCTCCACCTATATTTTTAATACCTTTTTTGATAGAAAGATTATCTATCACTGCACTTGGCAAGGTAGCTTTCTGGCTATTGTTTATCCATACAAACGCAAGTTTTACCGGATATCCCTTACCTTCTACCTGGAATGCAGCATGAGTCCATGTAGGACTTGACTTATACTTAAAGTTTGGTGTAGGTTTTGCACTATTCTGAATGATTGGGTCGATAAACAAGCTATTAGAATTCCACATATCAAAAGTAGTATCCTCCACGTTATCTATCCAGCATACAAACATATAGTCTTGGTTATCGCCACCTACAAGGTAGTCGAACTCTATATTGTAATACTCTCCAGCAGGTAGAGTAAACTCTTTTACTGCAGATACAATACCTTGTTTAGTACCATCATATGCAAAGCTCTGAGCATTATTAGATATATATAGAGACCTTGCGTTGGTAAGGTTTATAGCATTACCAAATATCCATTTGTTTGTATTATAGGCATCGCCATAAAGTGTCCAGCCTGCAGTCTCTTCGTTATCATCAAAGCCTGTAAAGTAGTTGTAATCCAGATTTTTGTTTATCTGAATGTTATCAACGTAGATCTCGTTGTTTTTGATTGTGTTTGTAGGTGCAGTATTGCCCTTTTTCCAAACAATTACCAACTTACCTTCTCCTCCACACACCGAAAACGACATATTTCTCTGATTAGTGTAGAGTGCTTGGTCTACTACCTTTGCCTTTGTACGAACCCAGCTTGGCAGTACACCACCAGTTGTAGCTGGAATAGTAATAGCTGGATCATCTACCCAGCATACAAAAAGCGAATCGGAACTTTGGACTCCCTGATGACGGAAATCCAGAAAAAAGGAGTATGTTCCACCTGCAGGCAGGTTGAAACTACGATAAGCCATTGTTACAATCTGAGCAGAGTTGTCGTTGTAACCCTTGGCTGTCCCGTCTGGCGAAACGTAGAGCGACTTAAGACCCGCTTGCTTCACCGCCTGACCGATAACCCACTTGTTTGTAGCGGAGGCATCATTGCCTACAAACTGCCACTGTGAGTTTTCGGTGTCAACTTCGAACCCGTTTTTATACGGCAGAGGAGTGGTCTGAGCCACAGCTCCTAAAGCCATACAAAACAAGGCACAAAGTGTCAAAAGTTTTGTAGTAATAAATCTCATAAGTACTTAATTATTTTTTAATTAAAAATTTATCTATAGTTCGTCACACTAATAAAAAATAGACGACCACAAAGTTAGTCTTTTTTTTCTGAAAACAACAATTTGTATGAAAAAAATCGTTTTTTTTGATAAAAAAGTAGGAACAACCTCTGTTGCTCCTACTATATAATGCTATTTTTTCGGTTCCGATTACTTCAAACCTCTACCTTTGAGCATTGGCTCGATAGATGGCTCTTTGCCACGGAATTTTATGTAAAGCTTCATCAGGTCGTCAGATGAACCCTTTTCCAAGATATTCTCTTTGAAAGATTTAGCTGTAGCTGGGTCGAAAATTCCCTTTTCGCGGAAAAGCTCAAATGCATCTTTCTCCAACATCTCTGCCCATAGGTATGCGTAGTAGCCTGCCGAGTAGCCTGTGTTGAAAATGTGGTTGAAGTATGTAGAGCGGTAGCGAGGAATAATCTCGTCTATCAGACCGTGCTTCTGCATCGATTGCTTCTCGAACTCCAGAACGTCGATACCCTCAACCGACTTCAGGGTATGCCAATCCATGTCGAGCAGAGCCGCAGCCACAAGCTCAGTAGTGATAAATCCTTGGTTGAAGGTAGCAGCCTTGTTCATTTTCTCTATCAGAGCATCTGGAATAACCTCGCCTGTCTCGTAGTGCTTAGCATAAGTCTTAAGCACATCTGGCTCAAACGCCCAGTTCTCGTTGATTTGCGATGGCAGCTCTACGAAATCGCGTGGTGTGTTGGTTCCGCTAACGGTAGAGTAGTTGCACTTTGTAAGGATCCCGTGTAGAGCATGCCCAAACTCGTGGAACATAGTCTCTACCTCGTCTGTTGTAAGCAAAGATGGCTTTGATGGTGTTGGTTTGGTAAAGTTACCTACGTTGATGATGATAGGACGAATGTCCACACCGTTTATCACCTGCTGGTCGCGGAAGTTGTTCATCCAAGCACCGCCACGTTTGCTATTGCGTGGATAGAAGTCTGTGTAGAAAATTGCCAAAAGCTCGCCCTTCTCGTCTGTAATCTTAAATGCCTCTGCCTCTGGGTTATACACAGGCACATCTGTTAGTTTTTCAAACTTAATTCCATAAAGCTTTGAAGCACAATCGAATACACCCTGTCTTACATTTTCCATCTTGAAGTAAGGCTTGATTTCATTCTCATCTAAAGCATACTGCTCTTGTCTGACCTTTTCTGCATAGTAAGCCCAATCCCAAGGTTGTAGCTTGAAGCCGCCCTTCTCGCGGTCGATGATTTTCTGCATCTCCACTACCTCCTCTTTAGCTCTCTTGAGAGCAGCTGGCATAATCTGGTTCATCAGGTTGTATGTAGCTGCAGGTGTCTTAGCAAGCGACTCACTCAGATAGTAGTCTGCAGGGGTATCGAATCCAAGCATGTTTGCACGCTCGATACGAAGCTTCATAATGTCAATGATAAGTTTCTTGTTGTCGAACTCATTGCCGTTGTTTCCACGCATTGAGTAGGCACGGAACATCTTTTCGCGAAGGTCGCGCTTAGCAGAATACTGCATAAATGGTATGTAGCTTGGGTTTTTCAGGGTAAACACCCATTTACCCTCTTTGCCTGCTGCCTTAGCCTCAGCCGCTGCAGCCTCTACAACGCCCTCTGGCAATCCCGCCAAGTCGTCTTTATTCTCAATTACAAGCTGGAATGCGTTTGTCTCCTCCAAGATGTTGTTTGAGAACTTCTGCTCGAGCAAGCCAAGCTCTTTATTTACCTCGCGCAAGCGAGCCTGCTGCTCTGCTGGCAGAGCGATACCTTTTTTGGTAAACGCTTTGTATATTTTCTCCAAAACTGCTTTCTGCTCGGTAGTGAGGTTCTCTTTGTCTTGGTTTTTGTAAACCGTCCCCACACGCTTAAAGAAGTCCGCATTCATATAGATATTGTCTGAATGCTCGGATAGCAGAGGCAGAGCAAACTCCACAACCGCACGGATAGAGTCGTTTGTGTCTGTGCCCGAAAGGTTGAATAGCACACCTATAACCTTGCCGAGTAGCTCGCCTGAGTGGTCAAACACCTCGATGGTGTTTGCAAAGGTTGGCTCCTCTTTGTTGGCAATGATTGCTTGAATTTCAGCATCATGCTGCTTGATTCCCTCAAGGATAGCAGGACGATAGTCTGCATCTGTGATTTTGTCGAATGGTGGCAAGCCATACTCTCCGCCCCACTCCTCAAAGAATGGATTTTGGCGGTCTGCCGATTTCTTTCCTGTACATGCTGTCATAACTGTAGCCATTAGGATAATAAGATAAAATACTTTTCTCATATTAAACTTTAATTAAAATTTTGGTTAATAATCAATGCTTATTTTTAACAATAGTAAAATCCTTAAGGGTCTCTAAGAGACGACCATTGTAGAATATCTTGTCTGTAGAGTGCACATTATCGCACTCTTCATCGTGCCAAAAGGTTATGTAGATAGTATCAACATCATCTGGCGAGAGTTGCAATAAAATTGTGGACTCCTCTACATTTGAATCGTACATCTCTGGACGAATAGTTCCATTTTTATCTTTAAACGTGAACCAATCATTCGCTGCAAAATCTAACCAGTAAACCCCTTCCGAACCCTGCCTTATGCTATATAAACTTTTACTGCCTTCGTAGAAATATTTATCTACAGAGTGCCAGTAAAATAGCTTAATAGAATCTAAGTCGTAAGCATTAGGGTTGTTTACAGTATCTAAAAGGTCATTACCATTTTCGTCTACAAAACTTAAATCGACCATCATATCATAAATCGTACCAACACATTTACAAGATTGCATTGTAAAGATGGTGGACAGAAATACTAATAAATAAAATAAATTTTTCATAATCTTACTGTTTTTTAGGGTAAATATCATAAATAAAACGTTGCCTATAAATATAATTCTCGTCGGTCAAACTATCTCTAAAGACTATTTCATTACATAATTTATCTCGTTTATAATAAAAGCCTACACGTATCCAACAATCTTTATTTCCACGCCAGCCAAAATTAAAATGAAGGTAGCTTGTATAATGATTCAACGATATAAGCCCATCGCATCGTATATGTCTGCTAGCAGCTTTTCTATATCCGTCTATAACAAAAGAGTGAGCATCAGCTATCCGCCAACCATCTGGATTGTCTTGTGAACTATTAGGACTATATTGAATATTATTTACAATTATTTTTTGCTTTGCATTACCATCTGTTTTTTCAGGTATTCCACACATAAAGACAGGACGTCTTTCCCAGTATATATTTGTGACAACTCTACCATAGTCAAATTGCTTAGAGTATTCAGCATAGTAATTAAAGTCCTTTACCAGCGTGCTTTTTGCATCACGAGGACCTACAAAAGTTCCTCCCTTATTGTATATTACCCTATCAAATTTATCTACCACATGAGCCAACAATTGAGTTATCATAGAATCTCTTGAAGTTAACTGATTGTATTTTTTATCTTTAGGTTCTATTTTATCTGGCATCCAATCCCATAGGATATCGGCAGGGTGACGGTGGTATCTCATAATTTGAGCAACAGCAACAGTAGTACAGCCTGCATAATAGTGCTTAATACTATCGTTTTCATCATTATATGTTTCTATATCTGCATTATATGGTTCCCCTTGTCCCCATTGAGTCTGCAAAAGTATGCCAGATGTAGAGCAAATAGTGTCTGTCAACGGTATAGTAGGCTTCCCCTCACAAGTATCGACAAGCAAATCGAACAAATTTTCAAAACAAACTGACTTTACATAAAAATAAAAATCACTATAATTCTTTAAGATATCCCATTCCAATATGTTATTGTAAATTATTCCTTCTGAGATATCTTCTCCCTCAATGCCATAGCTTTCTACGCTATTCCTTATATAATTACTATAGTCAATATTATTGCTCATCAACCCAAGCAAAGCTGCAGGCAAATCTTCTTCTTTTTCTACTATGAAATCAGACTCTTCTGAATACGCAAATATAGGGGTATTCCTTATATCTGCATTCGTTACAACAAAACCATTTGGCTCGAAATTTACAATATACATGTGTACTTTACCATTCTCATCTGTAACAGGAAAGACACTTTTTACTTCAGGTAAAAATTCAACATTACCAGTCGTAGAAGCAAAAAAGTTTCTAGCATAAAAAACAGCTGCTCCTTCATCTACAGCACATAACTCATCAAGCTCTTCCATGTTTATATTAGATGGAACCTTGATTGCTTAAAACTCTCCTCTCTAAAGTCAGGAGTACAAGATGCAATAATAATTGCAAGAAGTGAAAAGTAAAAAAACTTTCTCATACGCGTAAAAATTTTAGTTAATTAATATGTTTATTTTCCAAAATGCAAATATACTACATTTGCACGACTTTTCCCAATTATTTTCTGTAAATCCTCCAAAGATGCGTTTTTTATAGCCTCCACCGAGCCGAAATATTTTAGCAGCTCCTGCCTCGACTTCTCGCCTACGCCGCTTATCTCGTCGAGTGCCGAGTGTATCTGGCTCTTGCTACGTTTCTGGCGGTGGAAAGTGATAGCGAAGCGGTGCACCTCCTCCTGCATTCGCCCAAAGAACTTAAAGGCTTGGTCTGTAGGACGAAGCCCTATGACCCTGCCGCCGAAAATCAGTTCGTTGGTGCGGTGCTTGTCGTTTTTTGCCAGCCCCGCCACAGGTATCTCCAGTCCCAGCTCCTCTAAGACCTCCTCCACAGACGAGATGTGTCCCTTGCCGCCGTCGGTAATGATGAGGTCTGGCAGCGGCTCGCCCTCCTCTACCATTCGCCTATAGCGTCTGCGGACAACCTCCTGCATAGAGCCATAGTCGTCTTTGGTGTCGGCGGTTTTGATGATATATTTTCGGTAATCTTTTTTGCTCGGCTTCAGGTTACGAAACACCACACAAGCCGCCACCGCATCGCTGCCCGCCGTGTGCGAGATGTCGAAAATGTCTATCGTGCGAGGCACCTTCGGTAGCTGCAGCAGCTCCCTGATATGGTCGAGCTGAGCGTATTGGCGCTGGTTTGAATTGAGCTTCTCTGCCCGAGTGTATTTGTCTTTTTTGTATTGCTGGACATTCCTCTGCGAGAGGTTCAGAAGCTCCTTTTTGTAGTCTCTCTGAGGCACAAAAAACTCCACTCCCTCTATCGGGAACTCTGGCAAGCAAGGCACTACCACCTGCTTGGCATCAGAGTTGTATTGCTCCCTGAGCTCCACTATGCCGTTGGCGAAAACCTCGAGGTCGAGCTCCTCGATATTCTTTTTGTACTCGATGGTGCTGCTCTGAATGATAGAGCCGTTTACCACGCGAAGCATATTGATATAGACCGACTGCTCGTCGGACTCGTAAGAGAACACGTCGAGCGTGGCATCTTTCTGAGTAGAAATGACTGTCTTGAGGCGGAATTGGCGTATCGCCTCGTACCTCTTTTTCAGGTCGTGTGCCTCCTCGAACCGCAGCTCCGCGGAAGCCTGCTTTATCTGCTCCAAAAGGTACTTCTCGATGACGTGTGAATTACCCTTGGCAATGGTGCGAATGTCGTCAATCATCGCCATGTAGTCCGCTCTGCTTTGCAGCCCCTCGCAGACTCCTTTGCAGTTTTTGATGTGATATTCGAGGCAAACCTTATACTTGCCGCTCCGGATAGACTCCTCCGTCAGCGGCAGCTTGCACGAACGCACGGGGTAGATGGTTTTTATCAGCTCCAAAAGAGCCGTCAGGTTGCCGGCGATGCTATACGGTCCGTAGAGTTCGGCTCGGCTGTCGGGTTTGCGGGTTTTGAACACACGCGGAAACTCCTCGCGAGTTATGCAGAGAAACGGGTAGGTGTTGCCGTACTTCAGCATCAGGTTGTAGCGCGGCAGGTAACGCTTTATCATGTTGCTTTCGAGCAGAAGTGCGTCGCTTTCGCTTGCCACGATGATGTATTTGATGTCGGCTATCTGGCGAACGAGAATGGCTGTTTTAGGCGAGTCGGGGGTCTTGATAAAGTACGAGGCGACTCTGCGGCGAAGGTTCTTTGCCTTGCCGATATAGATAATAGTCCCCTTAGAGTTGAAAAACTGGTAAACTCCAGGGGTCTGTGGCAGCACTTCTACTATCTTTTGTAGCCTCTCCTCGCGTGTCATAGAGCGGACAGTCTGTTTTTTTTGGAAAATTATTTTATATAAAAACTAAACATCTCTTGCTCGCCGATAAAGCCACGCAGGTGGTCGCCGATAGTGAGCTTGCCCACTCCCGCAGGTGTACCTGTATAGATAAGGTCGCCGATTTTCAGCGTAAAAAATTGGCTAACGTAGGCAATGATGCGGTCGATAGAAAATATCATCTCGGTGGACTTTGCCCTCTGCACAACCTTGTCGTTCAGCGACATAGAGAACTCTATCTCGTTGCGGTTTGGCAGGCTATCGATAGGGATAAACTTGCTGATGACAGCCGATTGGTCGAACGCCTTGGATATTTCCCAAGGCTCGCCCTCTGCCTTGCACTTCGCCTGCAGGTCTCTGGCTGTAATATCTACACCGAGAGCCACCTCCGAGTAGTATTTGTGTGCAAACTTCTCGGGAATGTGCCTCCCCAAGCGGTTGATACGATATACCAACTCGCACTCGTAGTCGAACCTCTCGCCAAAGTCTGGCCAGAAATACGGCCGAGTCTC
>CAYFSY010000002.1:0-29697 GCA_964345905.1 uncultured Paludibacteraceae bacterium
GGCGACAGAATCAGGGTGTGGAGCTGCTTTACAGACCGCACTGAGGCAGAACAAATGGTGGAGGAAATCGAGAGGCTCATCAGTATCGGTGTAGAGAAAAACGAAATTGTGATACTCTACCGCAACAATTCCCAGAGCCGCACCTTCGAGGACGCGCTTAGAAACAAGTTTATCCCTTACCGTATTCTGAAGGGAATGAGCTTCTACTCGAGAAAAGAGATAAAGGACGTTTTGGCATATATGCGGCTGGTTATAAACAAGTTAGACGAGGAGAGCCTAAAGCGAATCATCAACTACCCCGCTCGTGGCATCGGCGAAAAGACCATCTCGACGCTCTTAGACTTCGCAAGAAGCCAGCACATGCCGGCGATGGATGTGATTTACAGCATCGACGAACAGCAGATTTCGCTCAACGCAGGGGCAAAAAATCGCCTTAAAAAGTTTGGCGAGACGGTAAGCACGCTCTACGATTTCTACCTCGAAAACGACGCTTACACTACGGCAGAGAAAATCGTCTTGGAGAGCGGGCTGATGCAGGAATTTTCATCAAGCGACGATCCCGACAACGCCTCGCGCCGCGACAACATCCGCGAGCTGATGTCGGCAATACATGAGTTTTGCCAGCAGAAAGTCGCTTTTGGCGACGAAAACCCAACCCTCTCGGACTTCCTCTCGGAGGTCTCTCTCTTGACAGACCACGACCTATCGGAGGAGGAAGCCTCAGACACCGTAACGCTGATGACCATACACTCTGCCAAGGGGCTGGAGTTCGATTCGGTCTTTGTAGTGGGCGTGGAGGAGGAGCTTTTGCCGTCGGCAATGTGCACCACGGAGCAGGACGTGGAGGAGGAGCGAAGGCTTTTCTATGTGGCTATCACGCGAGCTAAGCAGCGCTGCTACATCTCGTACTCTAAGACTCGCTTCCGCTGGGGCAGCATTCTCTACCCGCAGCCAAGCCGCTTTTTAGACGACATCGACGAGGAGTATCTCGACCTGCCAGATGTATTCGTGCAAAGCGATACGCCTTCGGCTGACTCGTCGCGAGTGTCGGTCCCGTCGTTTTCGGCACAGAGTTCGCCGAGGTTCGAACCGAAAGAACCGAAAGTCGTAGAGGCACGCTTTTCTATAAACCAAGAGGTTCCAAGCCGATTTAAGCCACTCGGTAGAGCCTCGCAACAGCAACAGACCCAAACCAAAGAGTCGTGCGGCGGTTTCTCGGTGGGCGACAGGGTGCTACACCAAGCCTTCGGCGAGGGCACCATCATGGAGCTATCTGGCGAGGACGCCTCAAACTACAAAGCATTGATTTCGTTCCGAGACTCAGGCGAAAGGAAGCTTCTCTTGAAGTATGCGAAGTTAGAAAAAATAGATTGACAATTGAATCTATTTCTTTGTTAACATTGACAAAAAGAGTAAAAGAATAAAATAAATTTTGTAATTTTGCAAAGTGAATTTTTAAAGCTAATTTTTAAATATAAATGAAAAAAGCACTTATACCCTTGATAGTGGCTCTGGGCGTGATTATCGGCATAGTGGCGGGTAATTTTTTTGCAAAAAACACTATCAAAGGGGAGATTTCTGATATATCGCAACGCCTGACGATGTCATCGGGCAATAAGCTATCCGACGTGCTTAGCATTATCGACAAGTACTATGTCGATACACTTGCCTCCGATAGCCTGATAGAGGTAGTGCTTCCCGAACTTATGGCGAAGCTCGACCCTCACTCTGTTTACATTCCTGCAAAGGATATAGCTATGGCAAACGAGGAGTTGGCGGGTAGCTTCTACGGCATCGGTATCGAGTTCAATATGCAGACAGATACGATTTACGTCATCAACGTGCTTTCAGGCGGACCGTCGCAGAAGGCAGGGGTTATGGCGGGTGATAAAATTATCACCGTTGACGACTCTGTATTTGCAGGCAGGAAGCTCTCTACCGAAAAGGTAATGAAATCCATTCGTGGCGACAAAGGCACAGTGGTAAAGCTTGGCGTTCAGCGTGGCGACAGCAAGGATTTAGTGCAGATTAGCGTTACTCGCGGCGTTATTCCAATCAATAGCATTGACATAAGCTATATGATAACGGACGAAATAGGCTATATCTCTGTCAATAAGTTTGGCGAGACTACCTACAAGGAGTTCCTCAATGCTCTGACATCGCTCAGAAAGCAGAAAGCCAAATCGCTGATAATAGACCTTAGGGGCAATTCGGGTGGCTACCTCGGTGCTGCGGTGGATATGATAAATGAGTTTTTGCAAGAGGGCGACAATATCGTCTATATGCAGGGGGCGCACCAGCCACGAGTAAACAGCATGGCAGACGGAACAGGTTCTTTTCAAGGCGTAAAGATGGCTGTGTTGGTAGATGAATTTTCGGCATCGGCATCGGAGATTTTCGCAGGAGCTATCCAAGATAACGACAGAGGTATGATTATTGGACGCCGTACATTTGGTAAGGGATTGGTTCAGAAACCAATAGAGCTACGCGATGGCTCTGAAATCCGACTTACTGTGGCAAAATACTACACCCCTTCGGGCAGATGTATCCAAAAGCCATACACGCTTGGCAAAGAGGAGGAGTATGAGATGGACATCATCAACCGCTACAACCACGGCGAATTCTACTCTCGCGACAGCATCAAAGAGAACACCGACGAGGTTTACTACACTAAAGCGGGCAGAAAGGTTTACGGTGGAGGTGGCATTATGCCAGATGTGTTTGTGCCGTCAGACACAACGGGGACTACAAAGTTCTTTTCGGAGGTGGCTCGCCGTGGCTTGATATACAAGCTTGCTCTGCATTACACAGACAGAAACCGCTCTGAGCTTACGAAGTATAGCGATTGGCGAAAGCTACAGGAGCATCTGAGCAAACAGAAGCTTTTCGAGCAACTTGTGGCGTTTTCTAAAAAAGATGGGCTTCAGTGCAACTCTGCCGTAGAACGTACAAAAAGCAAAACAATTATAGAGAAATACCTGATGGCTTACATCATACGCAATACGCTTGACGACGAGGGATTTTATCCATTTATCAACCAAACAGATGAGGCTGTATTAAAGGCAATCGAGGCGTTGCAAGGTGGACAAAACTAAATTATTTATACTAAAACAGAATTTATTAATTTTATAGAAAATATAGGATATGAAATATCTAATCATTGGTGGAGTGGCAGGCGGAGCTACAACGGCTGCCAGACTCAGAAGAAACGACGAGAGTGCCGAAATAGTTCTATTTGAAAAAGGCAAATATATCTCTTATGCAAACTGCGGTTTGCCATACTACATCGGTGGTGTAATCGAGGAGAGAGAGAACCTATTTGTGCAGACGCCAGAGGGTTTTTCTCAAAGATACAATATCGACATTCGTGTAGAGAACGAAGTTTTAAAGATAAACAGAGCCGAAAAGAGCGTTTTGGTAAAAAATGCCAAAGGCGAGGAGTACACAGAAAGTTACGACCGCTTGGTAATATCCACAGGCTCTGTGGCTTTTGTGCCACCAATTCCGGGAGTAGATGGCAAAGGCGTGTTTTCGCTACGCAACGTAGATGACACAGACGCAATCTACAATTTTATGCAACAAAACCAATGCAAAAACGCTGTGGTGGTTGGAGCAGGATTTATCGGCGTGGAGATGGTAGAGAACCTGCACCACAAAGGTATGAATGTCAGCATTGTAGAGATGACAAACCAAGTGATGCCACCGATAGACTTCACTATGGCATCTTTCGTGCACGAGGAGCTTCAGAGCAAAGGTGTAAACCTCTATCTAAGCGAAGCTGTAACAGGTATTGAGCACACAGCAAACGGCATGCAGGTGCTACTCGGAAGTGGCAAAAAAATCGCTGCAGACCTTGTGATAATGTCTGTTGGTGTGCGTCCAGAATCTACGCTTGCCAAAGAGGCGGGTCTCACGCTTGGCAGTCGCGGTGCTGTAGTTGTAGATGACTATCTGCAGACATCAGACGAGAATATCTATGCTATCGGTGACGTTATAGAGTTCATGCACCCTATCACAGGGCAGACTTGGTCTAACTTCCTTGCGGGTCCAGCCAACAGACAAGGCAGAATCGTTGCCGACAACATTATTTACGGAAATAAAATAAAGTATGAAGGCTCTATCGGCACATCTATTGCTAAGATTTTCGACCTCACAGTAGCCTCTACAGGCGTGGCAGAAAAGATGCTCAGCAAGAGCGACCTAAAGTATTGGGTTTCTACCACACACTCGGCTTCAAACGCCACATATTATCCCGGCTCGTGTCCGATGACTACACAGATATGCTTCTCGCCAGAGGACGGCAAACTCTACGGTTGCCAGATAGTTGGCGGCAAGGGAGCAGACAAGCGTATCGACCAAGCTGCACTCGTCATCAAAAATGGAGGCACAATCTACGACCTGATGCGAATAGAGCAGGCATACGCACCGCCGTTTAGCTCGGCTAAAGACCCTTTGGCTATTGCAGGCTATGTGGCTGAAAATATGATACTTGGCAAAGAGAAAATGTTCTATTGGCATGAGGTAGCGAAGCTCGACTTGAGCAAGGTTACTCTGCTTGACGTTAGAACCGAGATAGAGTACTCTGTAGGCACAATTTCGGGTGCAAAAAACATTCCTGTAGATTCTCTACGCGAGAGACTATCGGAGATTCCAAAGGATAAGCCTGTTTATCTGTTCTGTCAAGTGGGTCTGCGTGGACATATTGCAAACAGAATCCTTACTCAAAAGGGATATGAGGTTTACAATCTATCAGGCGGATATAAAAGCTATGCTGCCGCTACAGCAGAGATTAAAAGCGTAGATTTTAGCAAAAACTCTATGAATACTAACAATATAGCTAAGGCTGAAAATGATGCTACCAGAGTGGTAAATATCAACGCTTGCGGGTTGCAGTGTCCCGGTCCGCTGATGAAAATGAAAAAGTCTATAGACGTAGCACAAGAGGGAGAGGTACTTCGCATTACAGCTACAGACCCTGGATTTGTACGCGATGCCGAGTCGTGGTGCAACACTACAGGTAACACATTCCTTTCGAGTGAAACCAAAAATGGCAACTATGTAGTCTCTGTGCAGAAAACCTCTCAGCAATTCGACTCTATGCAAGATAAGCAGAGCATAGGCGGCAACGACAAAACATTTATAATGTTTAGCGATGATTTAGATAAAGCTTTGGCTACCTTTGTGTTGGCTAACGGAGCTGCTGCAACAGGCAAAAAGGTTACCATATTCTTTACATTCTGGGGACTGAATGTTATCAAAAAAGAGCATAAACCAAGTGTAGTAAAGGATACCTTTGGAAAAATGTTCTCGATGATGTTGCCTTCGAGCTCTAAAAAGCTAAAACTCTCTAAGATGAACATGTTTGGCATGGGTTCGAAGATGATGAGAATGATAATGAAACAGAAAGGCATCGATTCGCTTGAGTCGCTCCGTCAGCAAGCTCTCGACAACGGCGTAGAGTTTATAGCCTGCCAAATGTCGATGGACGTAATGGGTGTGAAAAAAGAGGAGCTACTCGACCAAGTAACCATTGGTGGCGTGGCAACCTATATGAACCGTGCCGACTCTGCAAACATCAACCTATTTATTTAATGGGTGTAAATATGGATATTCAGTTGAAAATTGAGGAAAAACAGGGTTGTTTCTTTATCGAACAAGATGGGAAGCAGGTTGCTGAGCTTGATTTTGATATAGATAACAATATCCTGAATGCCTATCATACAGGTGTCCGTCCAGAACTTGAAGGACAAGGCGTAGCAGGTAGGCTGTTCGATGAATTGGTAAAATATGCCAGAGCAAACGGTTATAAAGTTAAACCTTCGTGTCCATATATCAGCGGTAAGCTTCATCGCTCACCTGATGAATTCTCTGATATTTGGCACAAGCCAAACGACGAGCCAATAGGCGAAGCTTGTGGATTGAGACCAAGGAAGGCATAAGAAAGTAGGGACGAAGTTGTTCGTCCCTTTTTTTTATTTATGATCAAAAAAGAGGCTATAAAACCTCATTAAATATCTGTTTTACAACTACAAGTCCACAACTTCCATCCCTTAAGATTTCGTAATTTTGAAAATTTTTTGTAACTTTGCATGAAAAATTTAGTCAAAGTAATTCAAGAAATCAAAAATATAGCGAAAATGGAACCGACACGTATTTTGTATATTTATCAAGAAATTTGTCCATATACCCCAGAGACAATGGCAGCAACAATTTGCCGAGAGTTACCACAGCTTATGCAGGAGACGGGCAACTACGAGGTTAGAGTTTTTGTCCCATGCTTTGGACTTATAAATGAGCGCCGAAATCAGCTACACGAAGTTCAGAGACTATCGGGTCTGAATCTAATCGTAGACGAAGATGATCACCAGCTAATTGTTAAAGTGGCTTCAATTCAGTCTGCTCGACTACAAATATACTTCATTGATAATGAAGAATACTTCGGACGCAAAGCGATGAATACAGATGAGGCAGGCAAAGTATTCAAAGACAACGACGAGCGAATGATATTCTATTCACGCGGTGTGCTGGAGACAATTAAAAAGCTACGTTGGACTCCCGACATCATCCACTGTCACGGCTCGCTTACAGCGTTGGCTCCGCTATACATCAGAACCCTATATCGCAAAGACCCATTCTACAAAGACAAAAAGGTCGTATTCTCTGTTTACAACGATAAATTTGAAAATAAAATCAATCCTAAGCTGAAGTCGAAGTTGAATATAGCCGAAGCTGATAAGATATTCGCAGATAAAGACATTACATGGGAACTGCTTATGTCTATGGCTGGAGAATTTTCAGATGTAGTAGTAGAGGGAGAAGAGGGTGTAGATGCAATTACAAAAGGTCTTTTTGACACTAAGAAAGTTAAGTATGAGAAGCACCAACCAGACATGATCGCTCTCTACGAAAAAATATATGACGGACTAAGGACTGAAAAATAGTTTTTGCTATTCAAAAAAAAAGTTGTACCTTTGCCGTCCAAAAATTCAAGAAAAGTGTTTAGTATCTAAATCTGTGAGATTCTGTGGATTTTTATAAAACAAACATATAGCAGACTACTCACAGGTTGGCAATGCTAAAAGGAATGTAAACATTAAAAAAATTAAAAAAAAATGCGTCAAACAAACTTCGAAGAGTTATTAGAAGCAGGTGCTCACTTCGGGCACATGAAAAGAAAATGGAACCCAGCAATGGCTCCATACATCTTTATGGAGCGTAACGGTGTTCACATCATCGACCTCCACAAAACAGTTGCAAAGATTGAAGAGGCGGCGAAGGCTATCCGCCAAATCGCAAAGTCAGACAGAAAAGTCCTTTTCGTAGCAACTAAAAAACAGGCTAAGCAGATCGTTGCAGACAAAGCTATTGAGGCTGGAATGCCTTACATCACAGAGCGCTGGGCTGGCGGTATGCTTACAAACTTCCAAACTATCCGTAAGGCTGTAAAGAAGATGGATGCTATCGACAAGATGGGCACAGACGGAACTTTAGAGACTCTCTCTAAGCGTGAAAAACTCCAAATCAGCCGCGTTCGTGAAAAACTTGAGCTCAACCTTGGCTCTATTGCAGACATGTCAAGACTTCCGGCTGCAATCTTTGTAGTGGACGTCCTAAAAGAACAAATCGCAGTAGCAGAAGCTAATAAGCTGGGTATTCCGGTGTTTGGTATCGTTGATACAAACTCAGACCCTACAAACGTAGACTTTGTGATCCCTTGCAATGACGATGCTGCAAAGGCTATCGAGATAGTGCTATCTGTGATGGTAGATGCTATCAAAGAGGGACACCAAGAGCGTAAGATGGACAAAGCAGCTGACGAGACTCCAGAGACATTAGAGGCTAAACCAGCAAAACGTATGCGCGCTCGCAGAACTCGCAAAGCAGACGAGAACGCAGACGAGAACCAGGAGGCTTAAAAATCTTTTGAGATAAACTAAAACAAAGCGTTGCTCGGCATACATCTATAATTGTGCTGTAGCACGCTTTTTTAAAAAAATATTTTAAAACAATAATTCACAAAAAAAATAAAAAAGGAGAAAAAAAATGGCAGTTTCAATGGAAAATATAAAGAAGCTTCGTACAATGACAGGTGCAGGTATGATGGACTGTAAAAATGCACTTACAGAAGCTAATGGTGATATGGACAAGGCTATCGAGTTGATTCGCAAGCGCGGTCAGGCTATCGCAGCAAAACGCTCAGACAGAGAGGCTTCTGAGGGTTGTGTTCTATCAAAAGCAGAGGGCAACTTCGCTGCAATAGTGGCAGTAAAATGCGAGACAGACTTTGTAGCTAAAAATGCCGACTTCATAGGTATGGTAGAGGCTATACTCGACCTTGCTATCGCTAAAAAGCCTGCAACTATCGAGAAACTTAAAGCACTTAAACTTAACGACCTCACAGTAGAAGATACCGTTACTGAGCGTTCGGGTGTAACTGGCGAGAAGATGGAGCTTTCGGATTATGTATTCCTCAATGCACCAACTGTTGACCCATACAACCACCTTGGCAATAAACTTTCGTCTATCGTGGCTTTTGCAGAGGCAGATGCAGACCAAGAGCTTGTACACGGCATAGCTATGCAGGTGGCAGCAATGGCTCCAATCGCACTCGACGTTGATAGCGTTGACCCAGAGCTCAAAGAGCGTGAACTTCAGGTAGCTATCGAAAAGACTAAGCAAGACGAGATAAACAAGGCTGTAGAGAATGCTATCCGCAAGGTAGGCATCAACCCAGCTCACGTAGACTCCGACGACCATATTGAGTCTAACATGGCAAAAGGTTGGATCACTCCAGAGCAGGCAGAGCAGGCTCGCGAAATCCGCAAGACCGTAGCCGAGGAGGCTGCTCAGAACGTAAACGAGAAGAAGGTAGAGATGATTGCACAAGGTCGCTTGCAGAAGTTCTTGAAGGAATCTACCCTGATGGAGCAAACCTACGTTATGTCTGAGGAGAAAGCTTTGGTAAAAGATGTATTGAAGCAGGCTGGCATCACTTGCACAGGCTTCAAGCGCATCACGCTAAACCAAGAGTAATCTGATTGATATCTAAGCAAAAATAAAAAAGGGACAGACCTTATGGGGTTTGTCTCTTTTTTGTTTTGTGTAATTGATGAATTTACCTATACCACATTTTATAAAACCTTTCTTGGCTCTTCTTTGATTTCCATTTTTTTAATTGTCTGCTACCAATATAGCCTCCGTTAATATCAACAATATATGAATCTCCTATAATCCAATATTCCCGACAAACTTTGCATTTTGGAGTGTATATATAAATATCTAAATTAGCTGATTTAAAAATCTTAGTATCAATAGAAATGTTATAGCCATTCGTTGCTTCATATTCGCTGTAAATATTATTAAGGTCGTCAAAGTGAATTTCAACAAAAAAACAGTTTTTTAAATCCATTGAGTCATAATCCTGTCTGTCTATACATAGACTTCCTGAAGTGTATTGAAATGGTATTTTAGCTGTAGTCTTAGTGATAGTATCTGTATAACTCATTTCTCCGCATATTTGTGAAGTAATTAATGCCAAGTCAATAAAAATATTATACTGAAAACACACCTTATCTTGTGAGGTATAGATATCACATATATTTGCCGGCTTATAAAAACTTGACTTATCAGGTTTATGAGACTGAGAAAACGTGTTGTTTACTAAAACCAATAAGGCTAATACTATATACGTTTTTTTTAAATTCTCCATAATTTTTTTGGTTTTAAGTTGTTTTAATCCTATTCATCGCGTAACTTTTTAGAGACATCATCAATCAGTTTGGAAAAATCAACAGCATTTTTGGACGTTATAACGGATTTTCCTGTCCGAGCCTCAATATCCTTTCTCGCATTTCCTGCCACTGTTCCGCCCTCTTTGGCTACAGTTTTATTCTCCTCTAACCCATGAGGATTCTTTGTCTGAGTGAGCTCCGTAGTAGTCGCTTCCGCAAGCATATTTAGCACAAGCTCAAGTGTGGACATATTGTCTCGCAGATTCTCTTTTCTTAGGTTTTTAAAACCCTTGTACTGACGTGTGGTCATGCCCGACCACGCTTTAGAAATCTCATTCGTAAGGATTGCAAACTCCATGCCCTCCTTTATGCCGTGGTCTTGCCAAGTGTCTGTCAGCTCTTTTCTTACCTGAATGGCTTGCAGTCGTTGGTTGATCCACTCTCTCGAATAACCTTTCTGCAGATACGTTCTCAGTGCCCTTTCAATCGTAATTTCAGGGTCGATAATTTCATCGACACGCTCTCTGCCCACTTCGGCAAGCCACATTTTAAATGGCTCTGCTTTAGGGGAAGGAATTGATTGGATAATACGGAAAATCCCCTGCATATCAGCGACATCGGTACTGTACTTCTTGCCATCAGAGGACTCTAATTTCAGTTGTCGACAAAATGTCGACAACTCAGATTTCTCCTCCTCAGACATCCTCTTTTTTACCCGATACCAGTAGTCCCTTGGGTTTGCACTGTCAGTCAGCACTTCCACTACATCTACTACCGAAAAGTACCACTTCTCTTTTTCGTTGTCCCATACAGAGCGAACCTCTTTATTTTCATACAATTTTATCTCGTTCATATCGCACTACTCCTCAAAAATTTTATGAATTGTCTTTTTTTATTGCAAATTTTTTACTCCTCCTCAGTCACTCTTATCTCCCGCCTTATTGCCAAAAGCTCTTGGCGGATGTTTTCGAGTTTTTCGGTCAGGTCGATGCGGTTGAGCAGGCGGCGGCGGTCTTGGCGAAGCTGCTCCTTTGCCCCGTCAATCTTAAAGTTTGCCTCGCGAAGCAGATATTGAATCGCCCGCAGAGTCTCGATGTTTTCAGCCGTGTACTTCCGCTGAGACCCGCCGGTTTTGTCCACAGAGAGAAACTCCTCAAACTCCTTTTCCCAAAAGCGAAGCGTGGGTTGCGGCTCGCCGAGCATGTCGGCAACCTCCGAGATTCTATAGTAAAGTTTTTGCTCCATAAGTCGCCTACTTTTTTATACCTCAGAAACCAAGCATATCTTTCATTGTAAAAAATCCCTGCCTGCCGTGTAGAAACTCCGCAGCCATGACTGCCCCGAGCGCAAATCCGCGACGCGACTTAGCCTCGTGGGTAAAGGTCATCACGTCCTCTTGGCTCTCGTAGCGAGCGGTGTGGATACCAAACACTTCGCCCTCGCGTATCGCCTCGATTGGAATTTTCCCCGCCTCCACCTCAGGCAGAAGTGTCCAGCCTTGCACGTCGTCTCTTGCCTCGGCTATCCGCTCTGCCAGAGTGATAGCAGTGCCAGAGGGAGCATCTTTTTTATGAATGTGGTGCGTCTCAGAAATCCCCACAGAGTAGTTATCGAAGCCCCTCATCAGCTCCGAAATCCTGCGATTTATCTCGAAAAACAGATTCACTCCAAGGCTAAAGTTCGAAGCCCAAAAGAGCGTCCCCTGCCCCCGCTCTATCTCCTCCTTGAGCGATGGCAAATGCTCTGTCCAGCCCGTTGTGCCACACACAACCTTCACTCCTGCCTGCCAAGCACGGCGGATATTCGCCAAAGCTGTCTGCGGGGTAGAAAACTCTATGGCTACCTCCGACTGCTTAAACTTCTCAGAGTCAAACAATTCCTGACTATTTTTATCGATAATAACGCTAACCGTATGCCCGCGTTCGAGCAGGATTTGCTCTATCAATTGCCCCATTTTACCATATCCAATAATCGCTACTTTCATATCTGCAAAAAAATCTTTATATTCTGTGGCAAAGTTACTAAAAAATTGTGTAACAGAACTAACGTAAAATTTCGTAACTTTGCACCTTTATATTTCGATAAAAAAACAATAAATTTATGACACTTATAAAATCAATTTCAGGTATTCGAGGCACTATCGGCGGCGAGGCAGGCGAAAACCTTACGCCATTCGACGTGGTAAAATTTACAGCTGCTTATGCCCAATGGCTTCGCGAAAAGAGGGGTATCCAGAGGCTCAAAGTGGTAGTAGGACGCGATGCTCGCCTGTCAGGCGAGATGGTAGATAGCCTCGTGTGTGGCACCTTGGTCGGTTGCGGCTGCGATGTGGTAAACATCGGCTTGGCAACCACGCCAACTACCGAAATTGCCGTTACAGGCGAGGAGGCTGACGGCGGAATCATCATCACAGCAAGCCACAACCCACGCCAATGGAATGCGCTGAAGCTACTAAACTCTTTAGGCGAATTTCTATCGAAAGCAGACGGCGAAAAGGTGCTTCAGATGGCTGAAAACCAAGATTTTATTTTCCCAGAAATAGACCATATCGGACGAATCGAGCGGAAAGACTACACAGACTACCACATAAATCAGGTTTTGGGTCTGAAACTCGTCGATGCAGAGGCTATCAAGGCGGCAGACCTCTCTGTGGCTATCGACTGCGTCAATTCAGTTGGTGGAATAATCCTGCCAAAACTGCTCGAAAAGCTCGGCATAAAAAGGGTACACTCCCTCAACTGCGAGCCAACAGGCAACTTTGCACACAACCCTGAGCCATTGAAAGAGAACCTTACAGAAATATCGGAGTTTATCGCTAAAAATAGTGTTGATGTCGGCTTTGTAGTTGACCCAGACGTAGATAGGCTTGCAATCGTGTGTGAGGATGGCGAGATGTTTGGCGAGGAGTACACGCTTGTATCCGTTGCCGACTACATCTTGAGCCACACCAAAGGCAACACCGTAAGCAACCTAAGCTCTACGCGTGCCTTGGCTGACGTTACCGAAAAGCACGGCGGAAGCTACTCGGCTGCCGCTGTAGGCGAGGTAAACGTGGTGGAGATGATGAAAAAGACCAACGCCATCATCGGCGGCGAAGGCAACGGCGGGGTAATCTACCCAGAGGCTCACTACGGCAGAGATGCCTTGGTGGGTGTGGCGCTGTTTCTGACCATTATGGCAAAACGCCAGATGAAACCATCGGAGCTACGCAAGACATATCCAAACTATTTTATCTCAAAAAATAAAATCGCACTGACACCGCAGATTGATGTCGATAGCGTACTGAAACAGATAAAAACCAACTACAGCCAATACAAAGTAAACGACATCGACGGCGTGAAAATCGACTTCCCGCAGGGTTGGGTACACCTTCGCAAGTCAAACACCGAGCCGATTATCCGCATCTATTCCGAAGCCGCCACAGAGGAGCAGGCAGAGAAGTTTGCCGAGGCGATAATGGCTGAAATCAAACGCATAGCAGGCATTTAATTTTAGGAGGAAAAGTATAAGAATGCAAGATAGAATAATCGAACTCAACGAACATATCGACTTGGTAGCTTTCTATGGGGTAAACAACTCAAACATGAGGCTGCTCAAGAATCTTTTCCCAAAAATCAAGATGGTGGCTCGCAATAGCGTTATAAAGGTTCAAGGCGAGGAGAACGACCTAAACTTGTTTGAGGCGAGTATCCGCAAGCTCGAAAAGTATTGCCTCGCGCACAGCTCTTTGGAGGAGGAGAAAATAATAGAAATCCTCGACGGTAGCCATATCGAAGCCAAGCCGACGGGAAACCTAATTCTGTACGGTGTCGGCGGAAAGGCAATCATGGCTCGCTCAAAAAACCAGAAGCGTTTGGTGGAGAAGTTTGAGGAGAACGACCTGATGTTTGCTATCGGACCTGCCGGTAGCGGAAAGACCTACACGGCTATTGCCTTGGCTGTAAAAGCTCTGAAAAACAAAGAGATACGCAAAATCGTCCTCTCGCGTCCGGCGGTGGAGGCAGGCGAAAAGCTCGGATTCCTACCCGGCGACATGAAAGAGAAAATCGACCCCTATCTGCAACCGCTCTACGACGCTCTGCAAGATATGCTACCCGGCGAAAAGCTAAGGACACACATGGAGCAAGGCATTATACAGATAGCGCCACTCGCCTTTATGCGTGGACGAACCCTGAGCGATGCGGTGGTAATCCTCGACGAGGCACAAAACGCCACATCTAACCAGCTAAAGATGTTCCTCACGCGTATGGGTCTCGGCAGTAAGATAATCGTTACAGGCGACATAACGCAGATAGACCTGCCTCCACAGCAGAAGTCAGGTTTGGTAGAGGCAATGAAACTATTGAAAAACATCGAGGGAGTGGCTATGATTGAGTTCGACAAAGGCGACATTGTTCGCCACAAGCTCGTGCAAAAGATAGTAGAGGCTTACGAAAAGCTAAACCGCAAAAAGGAGGAGCCAAAGCAATGAACATAGAGTACACTCTGGCTGATTTGGAGCAGGTGGCAAGCAGTTTTATCCGCCAGATTGGCGAAAGAAAGAGATTTGCCTTCTACGGCGAGATGGGTGCGGGTAAAACCACCCTGATTGCCGAAATATGCCGTCAACTCGGTGTGGAGGAGCCTGTAAATAGTCCCACATTTGCGATAGTAAATGAGTATGAGACCCCAAATTCAGAGACCATCTACCACTTCGACTGCTACAGGCTAAAGTCTGCCGAGGAGGGACTAAACATCGGTGCAGAGGAGTATTTCGAGAGCGGTAGCCTGTGCTTTATAGAGTGGTCCGAAAGGATTGAGGAGATACTGCCAGACGAAACCGTAGAGGTGCGAATTAGCGTTGTCGGGGATAATCGTAGAGTTTTAGATATGAATTAAAAAAATAGTTTTAACGTAAAATATTGAATTAACTTTTTTGAAAATGGGAAATAGATTTTATGCACTGTTAGCGTTATCATTTATACTAACAACGCAGGGATTTTCACAAAAATTTATCTACAATGTAGAGAACTTTACCTATTTTGACAACAAGGTGGTGTTTGCTCCCGAACAGGTCAGAGGAATGTGGTTTGAAAACCGCCTGACGGCTCTGGCTGGAATCGGTTTAGGAGAGGAGAATGACTCTCAACACTCGCTCTATGCGGGATTGAGCTACACCCAGCCATTTGGCGACAACTACCAAGAGTACAAACTTCGTCCGATGGTCTATTACAACTTCCAACGTGACGGACTAAGCATCTACTTCGGCATACTACCATACAGCCGCATGCTCTGCTCCCTGCCATCAGTGATGAGGACAGGCTCTGCGGAGTATGTTATGCCAAACCTCAGCGGATTTCTTGTGCAGTATAGCTACGACGGCGGTTCGGTAGAGGCGTTGGCAGATTGGCGACAGCTTCGCAATCAGTTCCAAGGCAACCGATATGGCGTGGCTTTGGTGGGTAAACAGAGCATCTACGACGGCAAAGTTTCGGCACGCTTCAACTACTCTGCTCACTTCGAGGAGATGGAGTGTCCAGACACAACTTTTGGTGGAGCCGACCTATTTGGATTGCGAGCACAGAACCTAAGGGTGCTACCTTCGGTAACTGTGGATTTTGCTAAAAACACACAGTTTTCGAACCTTTCGCTCAGCCTTGGATACCTATTTTCATACCAAAATCACAAATATCTTGCAAAAAACTACACAGCTCACGCCTTGACTCTTGACGCTCAGATTACATGGAAAATGCTCACGCTGAAACACTCGCTCTACTACAGCAACCGCACCACTATGCCACTATATTCATTTGCAGAAATAGACGGACTTACAATCGGCGATAGCAACTACAGATTTAACCTTTATAACAAAACCGAATTGGCTGTCAATATAGTAAAGACCAACCACTTTAAGCTAAATGCACACCTGATTATGCACGCTATCGAAAATTATCGCGTTGGGTTTCAGGAGAGGCTGATAGCAACAGTTGTTTTCTAAAAAAGGGACAGAATGCAGAAGTCGTATCATAAATACATATTTATTTCGCTTGCAGTGCTGATAGTGGCGGCTTCGCTTGTCTTTACGAGCCTGCTTACCCGAAGGCTTAACGCCGAGGAGCGAAAAAATATGAGTATCTGGGCAGAGGCGATGGTCTCGTTTAGCCAGCTAAACCCTGAGGATACGACAAATTTTGGTCTGATTTGGAATATAATCGAGAACAACACCCAGATTCCAGTCATCATTGCCGATAAGGACAATAACGTCATTAGCTACATCAATATCCGAGACTTACCACAAAACCCCGAAAAGATTTTGCAGAAAAAGATTGCAAAGTTTAGGGGACAAAATCCACCGATAAAGCTGTTGCTATCCGACACGGAGGAGCAATATATCTACTACGGCAAGTCGGCTCTGATTTCGTACCTTGAGATATTTCCGTACATTCAGTTGTCTCTTATCACGGTGCTTTTGGCGGTGTTTTTTTGGGCATTCGCTTCCGACAAACGAGCCGAGCAGAACCGCGTGTGGGTAGGACTATCGAAAGAGACAGCACACCAGCTTGGCACGCCTATCTCGTCGCTTATGGGTTGGCGCGAAATTATGAGGGACGACCCCGATGTGCCTAAACTGCTTAAAGATGAGATTTCAAAGGATATCACAAGGCTCAAGACCATCTCCGACAGGTTTTCGAAAATCGGCTCAGAGCCTGCCACAGACGATGAGGACGTGCTAAAAATCATCCGCGAACAGATTGACTACCTTAGCCTTCGCACTTCAGACAAGGTAAAGTTTGAACTAATATCTGCTGAGCCAATCGTGATAACCAAAATCAACCCACCGCTCTTTGAGTGGGTCATAGAAAACCTATCGAAAAATGCCGTTGATGCTATGTCGGGAGCTGGTAAGATTACGTTCAATGTGCATAGGCAGAGAGGCAAAATCCTGATTGACATTTCCGATACAGGTAAGGGTATTCCACAGAAGCACTTCAAGAGTGTGTTCCGTCCGGGCTACACCACCAAGCAACGAGGTTGGGGACTGGGGTTGTCGCTGACAAAACGCATTGTAGAGGATTACCACAAGGGAAACATTTTTATACTTACCTCAGAGCCAGACAAGGGTACGACGTTTAGGATTGTACTGTCTGAACCTTGATTTTTTGAACCATTAAGGTGGTCTTACGTAATGTTTCAAAACCTCCGAATCCCGTCTGCGGACTGCGGACTTTGTCTATTCAACAAATCGTTAAACGCTCTTGTACGCCTTCTCTATGACATCGCTCTCGTAGCCTTTCGAGAGTGCGTGGCGGTAGATTTTTGAACGAAGAGCGTAGGGGTCTTTATCCTTTAGCTGACGGCGTTTGGCTTTGAGTATCTCGGTGAGTTGGGTTAGGTACTCCTCGTCGTCTATCGCTTCCAAAGCCTGCTCTATGGCGTCTGCCGAGATGCCTTCCGAGCGAAGCATGTAGGAAATCTTGGTCTTTCCCCAACGGTTGAAGCGAAACTTATCCCTCGCGTAAGCCGTGGCGTAACGCTGCTCGTTTAGGAAGTTTGCAGAAAATAGCTCAGACATAATTTGAGCCACTTCAGAGTGCTTTAAATCCATTTTTTCGAGCCTCGCCTCTACTGACTTTGGCGAACGCTCAGACGAGGCACAAAACGCCTCTATTTTACTCAACGCTTCTCTGTATTCCATCTCTCTATGAACTCTTTTTAATGCACTTTATAAATCTATCACGCTCTGAAATGTCTTTTTTTACAATAACTTCCTTAAAACCAATCTTTTGTAGCATAGCCTTTGTCTCGCTACCAAAGCGACTGTTTATCTCGAAAAATAGCAATCCACCCTCTCGGAGGCTTTGGAATGCCAACTCTCCGATTTTGCGGTAAAACCTTAGCGGGTCGCTATCGGGCACAAACAGAGCCAAATGTGGTTCATGCTCCAACACGTTTTGCTCCATATCCTCCCTCTCGCTATCGAGCACATATGGCGGATTTGAGGCGATTACGTCAAAAGTTCCGTCAAGAGCCTCAGCCTCGAGTATATTTTTCTGCAAAAACCCTACGTTTACACCATTCCTGCGGGCATTTGCCTCTGCTACAGCGAGGGCTTCTGCCGAAACATCTATGGCAGATAGCTCCGCCAAAGGCACGTTTTTTGCCAAGCTGACAGCAATACAACCGCTACCCGTGCCGATGTCGAGTATTTTCAGAGGCTTATTTCCAACGCTTTGAATAATCCACTCCACCAGCTCCTCCGTCTCCGGACGAGGAATTAGCACATCGGTTGTTAGCGTGAAATCCAAGCCGTAAAACTCCGTTTTACCAAAGATGTACTGTATCGGTTCGTGCCGTTTTAGGCGCTCTATGACGGCGTTTATCTCGTCAAGCTTCTCCTCCGAAAGCTCCAAAGTCCCTCCCATAAGTCGCTTTTGGGTAGTGATGCCGAGAGTTTCATATAGGATTATCGACAAAAAACTTTCCGCCTCAAGCGTGTCGTAGGAGGCAGAAAGTTCTGATTTTATGTATTTTACCAAATTTATCATTTCAATAAAAATGGTTGGTAGAGGTAAATTAAAATCCCTCTTTTTTTAGTTCAAAAACATTGGCATAAGAAGCATAAGAAGCTCCTCGTTTTCGTTCTGCTCAAATGGCACTATGATACCTGCCTTGGCAGAATCCTCGAGCTCGATAGAGATTTGGTCGTCTTGCATGTTTGCGAGTATCTCCTCAAGTAAAATTGCTTTGAAGCCAATAGTGATAGGCGATTCGCCGTATTGGCACACCACGTCCTCTTTTGCCGAAGTCGAAAAATCGATATCTTGGGCAGAAATCTCGAGGTTGTTGTTTGAGAAGACAAACTTCAAGAGACCTGTTCCCTGGTTGGCAAAGATTTTCACGCGCTTGACGGCTCCGAGCAACGACGAACGGTCGATGATAGCCTTAAACTGATTGTTTGGAATCACCGAGTTGTAGCTTGGGTAGCGACCCTCGATGCGGCGGCACACCATCTGGTAATCCTCCATGTGGAACACTATATTTTTGTCGTCGTAGCTGATCTCTACTGCGTTTTCGGTGCGGAAGAGTGTGTTTTTCAGCGTAAGAGCTGGTTTTTTTGGCAGGATAAACGAACCCTCGAAACCGAAGTTCTGACCCGCTACGTTGTACTTCACAAGCTTGTGTGCATCTGTAGCAACGAATGTAATATCGTCTGGCTTAATATCGAAGAAGACACCCGTCATGGTTGGTCTGGACTCATCCTCAGCTGTTGCAAAAAGCGTTTTACTAACGCCGTTCAGTAGCATTTCACTCGAAATCTCGAACTTGTTGATCTCTCCCTCAAGCTCTTTTGGCTGTGGGAACTCATCACCGTTGTCTCCTACAGAGTCACCGATAAAGTCGCTCTTGTACGAACCAGACTCGTTGCTGAGCTTGATGTTCGAACCACCTATGTCGTTTTTGGTAATCTCGAGGGTGATAATCTGCTCAGGAAGCTCTTTTAGAATCTCCATCAGCTTGGTAGGCATAGCGCAGATCATGCTCTCGGTGTTGCCTTCGAGTTTTAGCGTTGTAGATAGCGTTGTCTCGAGGTCTGTAGCCATTATCAGAAGTTCCTCTCCGTTGATGTTAAACAAGAAGTTTTGAGTTACTGCAATTGGCGATTTTATATTGATAACCTTCTGAACTACAGCCAATTTATTGTATAATTCGTTTCTTGAAATTGAAATTTTCATATAACTAAATTTTTGATTTGAACATTTGATTTTACGTTCTGCAAAGATAGTAATTTTTTTGTAATTTTCCTCCCCGATTTCAGACAAAACTTTTGCAAAAAACTATAAATATGGATTTTTAGAGTGAAAAAACAGCAAAAAACATTATCTTTGCCGTTTGAAAAATAAAATCGCCAATTTATTACAAATTAAAAAATAAGAATTTTTCATTATGCAAGAAGAAGACAAAAAAACTATCGGTTTGCCTGAAAATGCCTATCGAGAGCTCAAAGAGGGCGAAGAGTACAAGCCCGTGATGCCAGCAAACCAAAATGTGGTGGAAGTTACCCCATATTCGATAGGAATGGGATTGCTGATGGCAGTGATTTTCTCGGCTGCAGCTGCCTATTCTGGCTTGAAAATCGGGCAGGTGTTCGAGGCGGCTATCCCTATCTCGATTATTGCAGTAGGTGCATCGGCTGCGTTTCGTAAAAAAGGCGCCTTGGGGCAAAACGTCATCATCCAATCCATCGGCTCGTCGTCGGGTGTGATTGTGGCGGGAGCGGTGTTCACTATCCCCGGACTCTACATTTTGCAGGCGAAATATCCTGAGATTCAGGTTGATTTCTGGCAAATTTTCTTTTCGTCGCTGCTGGGCGGATTCCTTGGAATACTCTTTCTTATTCCTTTCCGAAAATACTTCGTAAAGGATATGCACGGAAAGCTACCATTCCCGGAGGCTACGGCTACAACGGAGATTCTGATGACTGGCGAGAAGGGCGGCAATCAGGCTAAACTGCTTATCGTAAGCGGTCTGCTTGGCGGACTTTTCGACTTCTGCTTCTCGCAATTCCGACTCTGGAGCGAAGAGATAAACACCCGCATTATCCCTTGGGGAGAGGCTTTGGCAGATAAGTTTAAGATGGTGTTTAAGTTCAACGTAAGTGCACTGATTTTCAGTTTCGGCTATCTGGTAGGACTTCGCTTCGCAACGATAATTGCGGTGGGTTCGTTGCTTTCGTGGCTGGTGTTTATCCCGCTGGTAAACGAAATCGGAGCCTTGGCAGCATCGGCAAGCGGTGGTGTCAATCCATTTGCGGCGATGAGTGCAGAGCAGATTTTTGCGGCTTACGTCCGTCCGATAGGAATCGGTGCAATCGCTATGGCAGGAATTATCGGTATTATCAAATCATCTGGCGTTATCGGCAGTGCGTTTAAGCTCGCTGTGGGTGGCGGCGGCAGAGGCAAAGGACAAGCACAAGGCGAGGTAAAGGTAGAGCGTACGCAACGCGACCTGAAGATGTCTTTCGTTACGCTTTTCTTGTTCCTGACTCTGATAGCGGTGTTTATTTTCTTGCTGATAGGCGTTAAAGTAACTCTGATGCAGACTGTCGTAGCGCTGATAACCATCACAGTTATCTCATTCTTGTTCACTACCGTTGCGGCAAACGCCATTGCTATCGTGGGCTCGAATCCTGTGTCGGGTATGACTCTGATGACCCTGATTCTGTCGTCTGTGATTTTGGTGGGAGTAGGCTTGACTGGCTGGCAAGGAATGGTCAGCGGCTTGATTATCGGTGGAATTGTTTGTACGGCATTGTCCATGGCTGGCGGTTTTATTACCGACTTAAAAGTGGGTTACTGGCTCGGCACAACACCAGCTAAACAGCAGACCTACAAGTTTTTGGGCACGCTGGTCTCTGCAGCAACTGTGGGAGCGGTTATCTTTATCCTGAACGAGGCTTACGGCTTTGTGGCAACTGAGACGCATACCGACCCAATGATTGCACCACAAGCCAATGCTATGGCGGCAATTATCGAACCGCTGATGTCGGGACAAGGAGCGCAGTGGATGCTGCTTGGCATCGGTGCTGTGCTGGCTATTTTGGTAAACTGGCTTGGCATCTCGCCATTGGCATTTGCTTTGGGTATGTTTATCCCGCTGCAACTGAATACCCCACTGATTGTGGGCGGTCTGTTGAACCATTGGATTAATAAGAGCTCTGAAAATAAGAAGCTTAGCAATGCACGCCACCAGAGAGCTATTCTCGTTTCGTCTGGCTTTATTGCAGGTGCGGCGCTGTTTGGCGTAATCGGTGCGTTGATTATTTTCATCACTGGAAGGGGCGATGTGCTCGACTTCAAGATTTGGGCTGACCCAACCGGAACAGGTGCACAAGTTACCGCTATCATTGCCTTCTTGGCACTGATTGGCTTCTTTGTATGGCAGGCATTTAAGGCGAAAGAGAACGATTAAGCTCTGCCTTATGCTAAATCTAAAAGAGTGGTATAATAGTCTGTTATATCACTCTTTTTTTGTTCGATGATGTTGGGATTCAATAAGATTTTATTAATTTTGTTGCGTGGAAAAATAATCAACTAAATCTTTGAACAAATAGAAAAATTATATCAAAGTAATTTTTCTATTTGCGATTATACTATTTTTAGCGTCTTGCGCACCTACCAATGAGAACTTTGCATATAGATACAAATATGCAAGGCATCAAAGAATTGTTAAGAGAATAATGAATAAGTCGTACAAACAGAATGGCAACGCATTCTATTTGTGCTCGTGGAAAGAGAAGTTTTGTTGGACTTATGATAAAAACAAGGTCGATTTTTTCTATTTCGAAAACTTTACAAAATGTCGGAAAAAGACTTTTGATAGAGGAGATAGTATTGATTTTAGCAATTTACCAAAATACTCGGAGGTTAGAAATAGCGTTATAGAAAAATGCTTTATGTTTACAGATGGACCGTGCGATGACGTTGTAATGATGATTAATGACAAAGGTACTTTATTTCAATTTAATTTTCTTTGTCGTATAGAGTGCATCAGAAGCAATACATACAAATACGATTTATTAAATGAGATTGTAAAGGATATCAATAGATATGGATTCCAGTCAAAGTAAAAAAATGAAAAATATGCAAGACACTCTATTTTTATTTGTAATAATTGCTCTTTTGTCGTTCAAGAGTTGTGCAAAGTGCACGTCCAAAGAGGACTTAAACACTATACAGACAAGAGAATAAAGGAGTAGTTTTTTATCAGAATAAATCTATTACCTCTGTCGTCACAAAAAAGTTTTTTCAGAAAAGGTAAAAAAATCAGATATTTTCTATAACTTTGCTGAAAATTATAACAAAAACAAATATTGTATTAACATAAAATTAAATTCAAAAATTATGAGAAAGTTATTCATTGGCGTACTCTGCAGTTTCCTTCTATTCTGCACAGCCACACAAGCACAAAAAAAGGAGAAAGTAATCCTCGATACTGATATGGTAGAGGTATTCGACGACGGCATTACCATGATGATGCTCGCCAACGCACCCAATATTGACCTGCTGGGAGTAACCATCGTAGTAGGCAACACATGGGTTCCCGAAGGGACGGCTTACGCTATTCGTCAGCTGGAGGTTATTGGTAAGACCAACATTCCCGTTGTACCCGGCATCCGCCAGCCAATTTATCCAAGTCGCTTCGAAACTATCAAAAACGAGCGTATTCTATTCGGAATCGGCGATGCTTATGTAGGAGCAGCTGGCTATCCTGAGCCAAAATCGTGGGAGGCTGTTTACCTTCAGAAGTACGGCGCTGAGCCAAAGGTAAAACCTTTGGATATGAAGGCAGTGAACTTCATCATCGAACAGGTAAAACAAAACCCAAATGAAATTACCATTATCGCCATAGGCACCTGCGTGAATCTGGCTACTGCTGTTCGTATGGCATCTGAGATTGTTCCGCTTATAAAAAGAGTAATTTATATGGGAGGTTCGTTCTTTAAACCCGGTAATACTACTCCTACGGCGGAGTTTAACTGGTGGATGGACCCCGAAGCAGCAAAAATCTGTCTGCGTACCCCTTTCAAAGAGCAGATTATAGTGGGATTGGACGTATGCGAAAAGATGCCATTCCGTAAGGATAAGTACGAAGAGATTATCTCTGTAACCAAAAGTCCTGAAATTAAAAACATGTTCAATCGTAATTTCCTGAAAACATTGTATATGGAAAACCCAAAGTATGTTCACTACATCTGGGACGTTATCGCTGGAGCTATTATGATAGACCCAACTCTCATTACCGAAGAGGTAACCCGCTATGTGGATGTAAACTCGCAATTTGGTTTCTCATACGGACAGTCTGTGGCGTTTGAACATAACCAGCCTGTGGGAACACAACAAGCACGCATTATCTTAACAGTAGATAGTGACCGTTTGTGGAAAATGATAGCAGATTACTGTAGCAAGTTTTAGTATAAATTAATAGTTTTAGATTTCTAATTTTAATAAAAAAGCGAAAAAAATGAAAAAGAGTATTTTATTATTTATGATGCCGGTGATAGCACTACTATTTGCCTGCTCATCTTGTGAGACCGTTATAGAGGACAACGACCCTATCAGCGGTACGGTGACAGGTGGATACACCACCCCAAACCAAACCGAGACAGATGGAGGTACAGTAACAGTAAGTCGCACGCCTCGCTCGGTGGCGAAGTTCAGAGAGCTACGCGAACAGATAGCAAGAGAGCCACATGGAGCAGCAGCTTGCTTTGTGGTAGCCTTGCACATGTTTATGGAAAATCCCACTGTGGGAGAAGAGTGCTTGGCAATGTCTGTAACTCCAAGCCAACGCGACGCTACAAATCCTAAAAGACTGGCGTCTGTAAGGCAGATAATCTACGACCGATATTACAAAAAGGATTCAGGAAGTGAAGTCTATTCGCCATGGATCCCGTTTTGCTATATCGAAGGCTTTCGGGTAACCGCAGGATGGAAAAAACCCAATCCACCCTATACAATGATTTTCGGGCGCAATCCGGGGAAAGATAATATCGATAATTCAAGCGATGGTATTTTTCATGGCTACGGTATCCCTATGACTATCGATGCTTTTGACAATACTACCAATCCTCAGAGCCGTTATAGGAACATTACAGCGGTAAAGGTAAAAGGAGAAGAGCAGTATGTGCTTCTGGACTTTGATGACCTAATCAATACCGCCTCTTATAAACGTCCTTAATTTACAAAAAAAGAACAGCCATGAAAGTGATAGTAAACAGAACAGAGCTGACCATCTTTCGTGGTGCTACTGTGGCAGATGCCATACGTGCCTACTATGCCAGACACAGACGTAAAGCACCCTCGTCTCTCCCTGAGGTGGAGGATGCTTACGGCAATGGCGTAGCACACGATGGGGCTCTCACAGACGGAAGCAGATTATTAATTAAAAAGAATAAAAAGTATGAAGAGTAGAATTTTATCAGTACTGCTTGTGGTGCTTGCTATCACAGGCTGCGGAACAAGTAAAAATGTAACACAAAAGGTAGCGGTAGAAAAAGAGGTCGTTATACTCGCAGTAAATGACATGCACGCTGCGATTGATAACTTCCCCCGACTAGCATTTATGGTAGATAGCCTGCGCGCCATACACCCAGGTATGCTATTGGTATCGGCAGGCGACAACCAGACAGGAAACCCCATCAACGACCAGTATCACGAGAAGGGACGACCCATAGTTGAACTGATGAACGCTGCTGGCTTCGACCTTTCGGCAGTAGGCAACCACGAGTTTGACGCTGGAGCTAAGGTATTTGCAAATAATTTACAGATAGCCAATTTTGATTTTTTATGTGCCAATATGACTGCGCCAAAAGGCATGAACTTCAATGTTAAGCCTTACAAAATCATCAGAATGAAGAATGGCTTGAAAGTGGGCTTCGTTTCGCTGCTCGACCTCAATCCAAGCGGTGTGCCAGACTGTCATCCCGACAATTTAGTTGGCTTCAGTTTCGCTGACCCTTACAAAACAGCACAGAAATACCTCTATCTGAAAGACAGCACTGACTTGCTACTTTTTATCACTCACTTGGGATTCGAAAACGATGTAAAGCTGGCAAACAGTTTGCCTAATGGAGCTATACCACTTATCATCGGCGGACATTCGCACACCAAGGTGGACAAAGAGCAAATCCACAACGGTATAATGATTACTCAGGCTGAACGCAGACTGAAATACGCCACGCTTATTCGCCTAAAAGTGAGTCCTGAGGGGCAAGTGAGCCGTTCGATGAAGCTGCTCAATGTGGGAGGCAAAGGCAGTGAGCAAGCCGCCATTCGCGCTATGGTGGATAGGTACAACAACAATCCGCACATGAAAGAGACGATAGCCAAGGCGCCTTTTGAGTTCCGCTCTACCGACGAGCTTGGCTACTGGATGGCTGATGCAATAAGAGCAACTGCAAAAACCGAAATAGCACTAGTAAACAGAGGCGGCGTGCGTATCGACCACCTGCCAGCTGGAGATGTTACTCGCCAAACGATTTTTACAATAGACCCATTTGGCAACCAAGCTGTAACGATAAACCTTACAGGACACGAACTGAAAGCGTTTATCACAAACATGTTTGGTCAGGACGACTATAGGCTGATGTATCCCTCGGGAATGCACCTGAAATACACGGTTGCAGAAAATGGCTCTAAGCTCGTAAACTTGGAGCTTCTGAACGAAGACGGGACACCGCTCGACATGAACAAAACCTACAGTGTGGCTACAAACTCTTTTGTACTTGCTACTGCCAACTTCCAGAGGAAAGACCCCGGCAAAACCCTCTCTATCACAACTGCTGAGGGTTGGATTAATTGGCTTATGCAGGAGAAAACAGTAAAGAACTATCAGGTGGTAAAGCGAGTGATTGTGGTGGAATGACGGGGGATGGGAGTCCGAAGACCGAAGTTGGAAGACATAAGATAGAAATAAGGTATGGAAAATATAAATTTTAAATTCGAAAAACTTACCATTTGGCAAAAGGCAATGGATTTTGGCGATGAGCAATTCAGTACACTCTATTCAGATGCATTCAATCTGATGAATATGATGATGGCATTTAGACAAAACATAAAATAAAACAACTTCGGTCTTCCGACTTCGGTCTTCTAGCTTAAAAATATGAGAAAAAATTTAATAATAATTTTGATTCTGACATCTGGACACCTATTGGGGCAGAACTTTTCGTATCCTCTCATCAATAGCAAGGGGAGAGATGTTGAAAGCTTTGTCCCAAGTGGCTGGGCGTTGCTGGATTCTGCACATGGCGACCTAAACAAAGACGGCTACAGAGACGTGGCTCTGGTTATCCAGCACAAAGATAGCGTAGTGCTAGACAAGTATTCCGAACTTACGCAACCAAGAATGCTACTAATCCTCTTTCGTGATGAGGCGACAGATAGCTACAAGTTGGTAGAGCAGAACAGCCGTTTTATACCAAACCACGACAACCCTTTTATGACAGACCCATACGTTGATATGTCTATTAGCAGCAAAGGTGTGCTGAGGTTTGACTTTGAGTTTTTTTCCACAGCAGGTAGTTACGGCACCTCGAACAGCTCGTATAAATTTCGCTACCAAAATGGCGAGATTGCACTGAATGGAGCTGACTATAGTTCCACACATCGAGCTACTGGAGATTCAGAGGAGAGTAGTTATAACTTTCTGACCAAAAAAGTAAAGATAACCAAAGGCAGTATCAGCAGCAGTAAGGCAAAGGTCTATTGGAAAACTTTTCCTCTGAAGGAGCTCGCTAGGCTTAAGACATTCGACGAGAATTTTATATGGGAGATTGATAAGAGTTATTGAGAGATAAAAACAGTAAGCATTTAGAAAAATAAATAAATAACCTTCGGACTTCGGTCTGCCGATTTCCGACTAAAAAAAACCAAAAAGATATGGAACCAAAAGAATTAGGAACAAAAATGGGAAAAATTGCTGCACAAGCACTTGATTTTCTCTATGAAAACTTTGCAGAAATGCCTGAAATAACAGATGATTTGAAGCAAAAGACTAGAGAAGAGCGCGAAAAAATCTTTGCGGAGTTTATTCCGCTCGTTAAGCAGTATCGCACATTTGGCGAAGAGGAGGCTGCCAATATAGGGCAAACTATGGCTATGACCTACCTTAGCGAAGTTGATAATGCTGGCACTAAAATAGAGAAGATAGCAGCTGTTATAGAACGCTTTGTAAGCGAGGGTGGCGACGAAGGCTTTATGAGAGACTTTGCGAGCCTTGGCATAATGCTTCAGTTTCTAGAGAATTCTGATGACGAAGAGGCTCAAGCTATGCGCAAACACGTGGGGCTATAAAATTAAAAATCAGAGAGTTGCAAACTTTATAAATGTAAATAGTATGAAAAAAATATCAATAGTATTAATTCTTGCCTTCGCTTTGATGGGCTGCGGAGGCGGTAAAACAGCAAAAGCTGGAGAGGCAGAGAGGCTCTCTGAAACGACTGTAAACAGCGATACTACCAGTGAGAAAGGATTGAGCGGTGTCAGCGCAGAAAATTATTTCGACGAAAACGACCCTCTGAGCAAGCTAATAGTGGAGTACACGCCAGAGCAACTAAAGCAAATCATCGGCAAGGCTGAACCAAAAGACGTCAGAGACCTGCTGCTGTTGCTACCTGATACCGACTTCCTTCTGTATTTCAGCTTCGATGTAGAGCAACGCAAAAAGATGCTGAAGGGCGAGACTATTTCGCACATAAATATAGACAAGATAGACGTAAGAAACGGCTATATCAGCAGCGGCTACGAGGGCACGTGGGAGATGTTTGTGAAAAAGATTGACGGCATTTGGTGGATTGCTGTGTATGAGAATAACTGCGGAGAGTTTTGTAGCACCGTGCAGGCAAAAACCTACACCTACAGCGAGGGCAAGCTCGTTCAGCGAAACCACGCCAACCTGGCAGGCTACCAAGACCTCTGGGTAGAGCTTTTTGTAGATTTCAGCCAACTGACCAAGGAGCAACAGAGGCAGGCTAACAAGGTTTGGAATGAGCATGATAAAGTTAGCGATGTGCTTTTCAAGCTACCACGAGACGGTAAGACTATCACGATGTATGTCGAATCAGAGTACTACACCGAGGTCGGCATTCCTGAGGAGGCTATCAGAGAGGTAAAAAAAGAGATTTGGAAGTAACCCGTTATTAAACTTATAAACGTATGAAAAACAATATTTTATTCATTGCAACGATTGCAGCTATGCTACTGGCGGGATGTGCAGGCAAGACACAAAAAGCTAACGACGAAATATCCAAAGGCGAGCAGTGGCTCAAACTCGTTTTCGCTTGTGCCGACGATGAAAACGCTTTCTGCTTTCCCGACGAGGAAAAAATCTGCACTGAGCGGTATTACACTTACTACACCGAATATATGCGAGTGTTTGAGTATCCGAACTTCGAGACTGATGAGGAGCAAAAAGCGGCAGAGATGGAGTTCAAAAACAAATGGAAAGATATCTATCCCACAGGAGTTGAGATATGGACACCATTCGGGCGTGGCAACGGAGTGGAGATAGGGCAAAAGTTGAAAAACGTATCCATTGCTCACATCGAAGGCTTAAAATATATGGTAACGGTGGACTATGGCGATGGGCTTGTTTTCAAAAACGAAATAACCCTTGTGCCGCATGAAAATGAATTTTTGATAGACTATTTTAAAACAGAACTTGTTGAGTAATAGGGGGTTTGAGCTTTTGTAAATGTAAAATACATGGAGAGTTTGGAATTGGCGATGTATCGTTAGTTGGGAATGAATAGTTAAACCATTAAGGAGTTAAGAGTAGTTAAGAGCTTAATGTCCCTTAATGGTTCAAAAAAAATAAAAACATGAAAAAAAAGAGATATAGAAGCAGTAGTGGAGCGTTAAAAAGCTTTATTATAATTTTTACAATCTTTATTGGAACTGCCTTGTTGGTGCATTATGTAGGAAAGAGTGGAGACTCTGACGGCGAAACGACTAAGTCGGAGCAGGAGGGCTCTAAAAGCAGTAGGTTTCCATATAAAACAATCAAGATATACCGCGTAGAAGATGTGCCAAATGTGCAGCTTGAGAACTCAGCACGTTTTACCAGCGACCCAGAGGGTCTGATAGCCGATTCCAATCGCATGACAATCGACAGCATAGCAGGCACGATACGCGACTCTCTGGGCGTAGAGGTGGCGGTGGTGGTGCTACCAAACTTTGACGGCGGTGTGTACGCCACAGCTCGCGACTTTGCCACACAGCTATTCAACACCTGGGGCATGGGCAACAAAGAGACAGACCAAGGGCTTCTTATCTTTCTAAACCTCGAGGAGGGAAATAGAGAGATATCCTTCGAAACGGGTTATGGGCTTGAGGCAGCGCTTCCCGATGCAATTTTTAAGCAACTACAGGTGCAAGTAATGCTACCATACTTGAAGGAGGCTGAGTACGGCGAGGCGCTGGAAGCG
>CAYFSY010000003.1:0-547 GCA_964345905.1 uncultured Paludibacteraceae bacterium
GCTGGTAGGAGTACAAAAGCGACTTGCCGACCCCGAAAGCGAGGAGTTACTCAGCACCACCGCAAGTAGCGACGACGAAGGCGATGCTTTGCTTGGGTTTGTTATTTGGACAGCAATCGGATTGATATTTTTAGGTGTTAATCACTTCAGAAGGTGGAGTGCGGTAAAAATAGGCAAAAATGCTTACCAAAAGTATATGTTCTACGAGAAAATTAGTCCGCTGAGCCAAATCGGATATTATGTTTTTTTCCCATACCTGATTATCCCTTACACTCTGTTTTTCAACATCCCTTGGCGTAGAAAACTTCGCAGGAGTGTAGTTTGCGAATCGTGCAATTCAAAGGGCAAGATGGAACGTGTAAAAATCGGGAAGACTGTGCGAGAGGCGACAAAGGAGTTAGAGGGCTTGAGGCGCTACACCTTTACTTGTAAAAACTGCGGACACCAGCACTTTGAGGATTTTGTAATCCCCTACATACCACCCTATATAAGCAGTGGAGGTTCGGGTTATAGTTCATCAAGCTACGACAGTTCGTCGAGCAGTTCG
>CAYFSY010000003.1:557-28295 GCA_964345905.1 uncultured Paludibacteraceae bacterium
GGCGGCGGAGCCAGCACAAGATTTTAATAGATATTGATAATTTTTACTTCTAAAAAAATGAAACAGTTAATCAAGGTTATCATAGCAATTGTTGCAGTATTGTCTTTCCCTAGCAGTCGTGGCCGGGCTCAAAGTACGAGCTCTACAAAGCTTAAGTCTCAGACCTACACCAACTGGGAAACCAAGTGCGACGAGTATGATTCCGATGCGGAGTATTACGAGCTAACGATTCCCAATTTTTTTAGGGGAAAAGATGCCGTAACAGTTCAACTATACCATTATGGGACAGAAAGCAACTATCCGAATTCAACCATTAGCTTGATTGACGCAGAGGGAAACTTCTTGACAACGATATTCGAACCCACTCAATTCCACAAAACTGCTCTAAGGCACACCACGCTTTCGGTAGCAGATATCGACGGCAACGGACTGAAAGATATTAAAATAGAGTTTTCGTATATGGGTAATGGACTGATGGCGTATGCAATACGAACTATCTACATTTTCCAAGAAAAAAACATAACGTTCAATAAAATATCTTTTGATAGCTTTGTTTGTAAAGGATACGTCTCGGAAATTGACATCGACAGAGACGGGAAACACGAAATAGTTGCTAAAACTTTGGAATATGCTGATGAAAACAATCGCTTTTGGGTAGAAAATCTTTACAAATACACCCCCGAAGGGTTGATTTGCATAAGCGAGGCGAATGGCTATCCGAAAGCCACAAGTGTAAAACAAAACAAGCCTGCTAAATCCGAAGTACTAGCTAAGCACAAAAAAGAGTGGACACTTCTGCAACCCCAAGGGTATCATTTCCTAAAAAGCACCGACCCCGAAGCGGATATTTACACCTCGCCCCAGAAGCACTATACAGAGTTGAAAAACGTTAAGTGGACAAAATATGTGGATAAAAAACAGGGTTACACGATTGAATATCCTGCTGGGTTTGAGCCAACGGCTGTTGGCAGCTTGGCAGTAGAGTTTGGCAATATGTTTTCTGTAAGCATTAAGCCTCTATCGGCAGAGGATGCCCTAGTGGATTCACCCGATAAGATTCTGAAATCTCGATACGAGGTACTCTCCTCTGATATGCAATGGGTTACCACCAAAAGGCTTAATGGCAAGCTGTACGGATATGCCGATTTTTACGGAATCGACCACCCAAACGTCAAATCAAGAGCAGTAGCAGCATTGTGCATCCATAGTGCATACGTATATGAGTTCTATTGCGAGAACCCCGATGATAAGAGCGTAGAAGTTTTTTTAGAGATACTTAGTAGATTTCAAATAACCCAAAAATAAATTAAGCGTATGAGAACTAAATTAATGATGTTTTTATTTGTGGCAGTTATGCCAATAGCGTTGTTTGCTTCGTGCAGTTCAGGCAAAAAGAGCAATGCGAAGCAACCCGCAGAAAAAGAGTTTTATCTAAGCGGATTGAAGTACGAAACTCGTGTGAAAATGAGTATAGAGCCAGACGGTAAGGTCTCTGGCACAGTTACAGCAAACGAGTATTTTGTAGATGGAGAGACGGTATCTTTCTCTGGAACATTCACAGACGGCAAGATAGAGGCAACCTTCGACGGCGAACCGCCTGTGGTAGGTGCCGCCTCGAGTTGGACAGATAAGCCTTGGCGTATCGAGGCAAGAGAGGGCAAAGAGGTGCTTATTATTCCATTTTATGCAAAGAGTTACGAGACCTTTGAGTGGCGAGATTCTGAGTATGTGTTTGAAGCGGTAGAGCCGCAAGAAACAGAAAGTGGAGACAATCTCACGCTACGCACTTTGCGAGAAAACGAAACCCTCTGCTACGAAGATGAATCGCGCCGTATCAGCAGTAGCTGGATAGATGATACCGAAAATTTTATTGTTCGAGTAGAAGCAAAGCAAAGAGGGGTAAAGTCGTTTTCTGTTGAGGGAGCTATAGTGTTTGAGTGCGTTTTAGCCGATGCATTGGTGCTGAGCAGCGGCACAAGCCACGTACGCAAACTGCAGGTGTATAGCCTAAATACCGGCAACGAGCTATTCCCCATTGAAGGATACTTCAAAGGTAACGTAACACCCGATAAGAACCAATCTGGATTCACAGTTTGCAGCTATTCCAAAAATGCACCTACTGTAGAATGGTCTGCCGAGGCAGGCAGATGGGACGAAGTAAACAAAGTGCCTGCTGAACTTTTTAACGCCGACTTTGAGAAAACAGTTCAAGAGGTAAGTCCCAATCTTTTCAACGGGATGCAATTGGCTGCCTTGCAAAAAGTGCATGTAAACCTCAAGACTAAGAAAATAAACTACCTGAACGAGTATAAGTGGAGCTATATTGAATAGATTAAAAAAAGGAACAGACATGAAACGAACACTTTATCTGTTACTTGCTGCTTTATTTGCTGCTTTCTGCAATCAAGAGAATGCTCTGGGTGCGAACAATGCAAAGTCACAATCCCAGACTTACACCGCTGGGGAGGCTAAACGTGATGATAAAACCGTAGAAGATATGTTTCTACTGCTGCCAGACGAAGCCTTTGGCGGCAACTATCCGCTACCTTTGAGGCAAAAAATGGTAAAGCAGCCTCAGCAACTTCAATTGTACAAAAAGGGCAATCGTGAGTACTGTGGCACTGCGTCTGTCTATCCTGAGCGTGGTCTGATTGAATTTACCTGTGAGGCGTCGTTTGCGGAGTATAGGGTGTATTATCATAGTGTCGCAGGTAGAGGCTTGATAACGGTAATCGACGTGAATAAACTTTCGGCATATTGGTACAAAGGTGGCAAGTTGGTAAAAGACGATAGCTTCTACGCTTTTGTAAATGAGGCTTATAGCAACAGCACCGAACACGATTTTTTCGACCTCAGTAATCTGCCAAAAGAGGTGGCAAAAGAAGCAGAAAACCTCACTAAAGACACCGCTTTCTACGACAAGACGGTTGAGGTTTCAGAAAAGGGCGTAGTATCTGTTACAATAATGTACGACAACCCTTATGAATACAAAAACTGGGAGACATTAGAGCCACTCAAATACTATCTTAAATTTGAACGCATCGATTCCAAATGGACAAAATCACGGATAAAAGAGAGAGATTAGACGTAACCATAAAAGTCAGAATATTTTTGTAATTTTGTTAAATAAAAAAAACAACTCAAAAACAGACAAAATCAAAAAACATGAAACGAACACTTTATTTATTACTTATCGCTCTATTGGCGATATCCTGCGGAGGAAAAAAAGGAGGAGCCAGCACCATAACATTTGACTCTATCGAGGTACACAAGGAGATAAAACTTCTGCCTGACAAGCCTGATAGTTTGCCTTATGCTAAGCTGGATATTAAGTTTATTTATCCTAAAAAATTTGGCTCAAAGGAGCAGCTACAAAAGCTGCAATTCATTTTTTACGAAAAGGTTTTTGGCAAAAAGTACGCCGAGACCAATACACCAGACGTTATAGTAGAGAACTACGTAAAGGATTACATAAAAGTATATCGCGATATCATACCCCACTTCGATGAGGCATTGCTTCAATTTGGAGAGGAGGCAAGGTCTTTCCCTACTTTTTCGTTTTCTCTAAGTGTTTTCAACAAAATAGAGTACGAAAGCGCAAATGTTCTAAGCTTTTCTGCCTGTTCAGACGACTATCAGGGGGGAGCACATGGAATATACTTCCGAGACAATGTAGCTGTAAATCTGAATACAGTAGAGAAAATTCAGGAGAAGGATATTTTTATCGAGGATTATAAAGAGCCTCTTGCCTTGGTCATCAGAGAGCAGCTTTTGGAGTATATAAGAGATGACAGAGACGAAGATAGTGATGCTGAAACATTGAAGCAATACTTCTTTCAGTTTGATAGCATTTACTCAAACAACAACTTCCTGATGGACGACAAGGGTCTGCATTATGTCTATAACGTTTACGAAATAGCACCCTATGCGTCTGGAATGTTTGAGCTGTTTATCCCATATTCCAAAATTGCAAATCTGCTCAAACCAGATGTATTTGCCGAGCTTTTCCCAGAGATAAACCTACAAGAGATGGCAAGCGAACTTCAAGCCATCACCGAAGAGCCTCAGCAAGACCCCACCTACAACGACTTCCCTGTGGCTTACGTCAGAGACGGCAAGCTCTACTTCTTTAACCCAGAGAGCGACACCAAAATGGAGTTTACAGAGGAAAAGGACTCGGTATTCAACTGCGTATATTCAGACCGAGATGCGATGCTCTACTACACCGTTTCGCGCAACGGAAAGCTAATGATAAAACAGGTGGACTTAAGCACTACACCCACACAACCCGACCTGCTTTTCAATTTAGACAAGCCTACGTCAGAGTTTTACACCGAAACTTATGGAGAAAAGTCAAAACTGAAGTTTATAAAAGGCAATCTGCTTTTGGAGTGCGATTTTGTGTGGGAATACTACAGTTTTACAAAATACTACGACTATTCTATTAAAAATAATACTATTGCTAAAATCGATTGGGACAAGTTTGGCAGTAAATATAAAGACTATCTTTACAACTTAGAAAGTAGTACGAAAAACTACAAGTCGGTCTATAATAAGGCAAAGCGGTTAGATTTTTCTAAATACTTGGAGGGAACTTACGACAAAAGTATCGAAAAGGAGTGTCACTTCGAGGGAGCATCTGCTGATGACTCAAAGATTGTTTTTGCAATGATGCTCGATATGTGCGACCTCGCTCACGGTCCTTACTGCGTTGCCAACGCCGACGGCACAGACATACAGATATTAGACAATACCGATATGGGTTCGTCTTTCAAACCTCTTTGGTGCAACAATAACGTGGTCTATCTCTGCTCGTATAATTCCGAGACCGAAAAAAACGAATGGGGCGGAGCCAAACGGATAATTGAACTTTGCTACACCAGAGCTACCGACAACTCTATTGCACACATCGACCAAGATGTGGACTACTATGCAGTAAGAACCAAGCACCCGATTAAATAACAAAAAAAAAATTAAATATGAAACGAATCTATCTATTACTTATCGCTCTATTAGCCATATCCTGCGGAGGCAAGCAGGAAAACACCAACGCCGCAGAAGAGGATGTAAACATCAAAACCCTTTTTGAGATGCTTCCCGCTGACGTATTCCCCGAATATCTGCCGCAAGACAAGGCGGGTAGAGAGGCACACATACTTGTTTGCGACCAGAAAAACAACTATTTGGAGCTTGGCGGCTCGCAGTTCCCTTGGGAGATGTGCTACTGGAACCTAAAAGATGGACGAAAGTTGGTTGCGGTAAACCAAAACTTCGAAACGGGTGCGCAGTTGCAGTTTTTCTACTACGAAGATGGTAAACTGCGTGAAGATAAAGAGTATAACCTATGGAGTAATGTATCGGTAAAGTTGGAGGATTTTATAGACATAGCGCAAGTAAATCCTGATATTACGTCGGAACTTCGAGATAATGTAGAAAACTCAAAATATATTTTCTACTACCAATTGCCACGTAAAGGCTCAGCTATCAAAATAGCAATTGACCACGAATCTGTTGCAGAAGATTTTGAGTATATTCCCTACGAAGCTTTTAAACAGCTGACTCTGGAGTGGGTAAACGAAAAATGGATAAAACAATAAGGCATAGATAATGAAAAAACTGATAGTTATGGCACTTACAATACTCTCTTTCCTCGGATGTAGCTCTGCACAAGACAGAGAACTCGTTTCGGTACGTTACCACCGCTCTGGCATGCATATCGACGACCGTACTAACATCAGAGTGAAAAAAACAGCTGAAGAGACCTACACCGTAGAGTTCGAAGAGGGTAGGAGCGAGGAATCTAACTACATAAGCTTCGAGATTACACAAAGCCAGTTCGACTCTTTGGCAAACATTGTTTTTCAGATGGACAGACCCGGCAGAGAGCGCCGCGGCTATGTCCTCGACCTAACACAATATTTCGACGTAGAATACATCAAAAACGGCAAAGAGACCTCTCGCCGCTACTCTATCAACCAGCGTATGAACAAGAAAACTTCGGAGTTGCAAAACAAAGCTATTATGTTTATGGCTCAGATGGTTGGCAAATACAGGCAGCGAAGCGAAATCCGCATCAGCTACAGCAAAGGTATTGCCACACCTACCGATATTTACACTCATGCCGAACCTGCCGATTTGGTGGAATATTTAGGCGATTTTGTTGAGGATAGAAATCAAGGAAAAGATGAGTGTGGAGGCAGCCTTTCTGGAACATATCGCTGGAAGGCTCTGAAGTCGGGAGTAGTTACCGTTTGGTTCGAAGAGCTGGATATGGGCTACGATGAAGGCAGACTCACAGAAGAGTTCGAACCCTACGGATGCTACATTATCGACGAAAACCTCACAGTAAGCTACTCAAAAGAGGAGACAGAGGCAGCAAAAGAGAGGTTTAGCAGAGCAAAAAGCATAGATGAAATTTATTAAACAAAATTAATATCAAAAAAATTAGAATTATGAATAAAGGAGATTTTTTATTGGCAGCTACGCTAATCCTACTAAGCTGTGGCGGAGCTAAATCTGGCAAGACGGATGATAATACCGAAATCAGCTACGAAACCTACTACAACGAGCGTTACGACTACGGAGTGGCTTATCCCGACTTTCTTGTTCCTCAAAGCGAATCAGCCAGCGAAGACGGGCAGACGTTTGTTTCTAAAGACGGCAAGCAGAAGATGATGGTATATCGCACATTCAAGGCGCTTTCTAGCGAAAACCCAACTGTAGAGTCGGCTTTTGCAGAGGATTTAGCCTATATGGAAAACATCACAGAGAAAGGAGTTTTTGACAATTACTACCTCGTAAAGGGAAAGATAGACGATAACACTATCTACAAGGTTTACACGGTATTTGCAAACGACGACTATTACGCCATCCGTTTCGAATATCCTGCTGCAGACGAACCGCTATTTGAGGCTGTAAGCAAGCACGTAAGCAAATCGTTCAACGTAGGACTCAGAGTAGAAACAGACGAGTTCGTTGTGTTCCTCAATGACTTCCTAAACGAATGTTTTTGGAATGTGAACTTCAATGCACTACTTCGTGACAACGACAGGCGTCTGAAAAAATACATCGACCAAAAAATGGACATACGCCGCTACTACAATCCAGGAGCTATAGCGTATCTCTACACACGTGCCGATAATTTCGGTTTTGAGGATTTCAACGATTTCGACACTAAGCCTGAGGATGGCGGAGAGTTATCTTTCAAAAAATTAGAAAAAAACACCTCGCCTTGTGAGCTGGATTTCAACCACGGCAAAGGTTTCCCAGAAATCTACTACGCTGAGGCAAGCGGAGTGCCAGACGAGGTGGTAAATCCCGAAACCTTCGAGGTGCGTCCAGTGAAACTACCCTACCAAAATGCCAAAATCATGGTGGTGTATCTGCCTCAATACTACAGAGATAACGTAAACGCACGTGGTTTTTACTTTATCGAGACACCTAAGGGGTGGAAGCTGGCATTTGTCGATGATTCACTCTGTTCGGCATAATAGAATAAAATGTTTTTCGTTTTCATAGTGTGGAGAGGTGGGAAGCGATTTTCCGCCTCTTTTTTAACCTCTCCTCCCCGCTCCTCTCCAAAAGAGAGGAGAGCTTTTATGTCTTTGTAATTCCCGCGGAAGTAGAGAAAAATTCATTGGTTTTCAATAATTTTTATTAACTTTGTTGCGTTGAAAAATAACTTATTTCAACAATCATTTGAAATTAAAGTAATTATAGTATAAAATAAATAATATGAAACTGAGATATGGCAAAAAAAGATGAATATCAAGGCGGTTTTTATGCAGTTATTTCATTTATTGGAGTATATATACGATATTTTATTTAAAAAATCTGTCAACAAAATAAAAGTATCAAATATTTATCAGGAGAAGAAAATTTTTCTAAATTAGATAAAAGACAAAGATACTATTCTTTGATTGTTGGTTTTATTTTTATTTTGCTTGTTTTTTCTATAGTTATTTATCTCTTTACTTTGTTGGATACTGCAAATTAAAATTGTTTTCAATAACAACATTGATATTTTGGGTAATTATTTTATTGATTTTTTTATTTCCAATATACTAAGAAAAAACACCCTTTTTTCCTTCGATATTTCAAATCTTTTCTAAAAAAACGAAGGATTCCCTATATTTTCTACAAAATCCTCTGAAAAAGCTCTGCAAGTTTATCCAGAGCGGGTTGAAGTTTACCCTCTACCATAGGTTTTAGGAAAAACGGAACATCCGCATTAAGCGAAGCCGAAAGGTTTGTTTTATCCTCACTGCCTTCAATATCGAAAAGACTGATATTAAACTCCACTGGAATAGGCAAATCCTCGAGGTTGAAATCCAAACGGTTAGGGTTTTTATTTACCAAACGCAGCACCACATCCGACGAAAAATTTGGCACTTCGAAAGTGATTGAGTCATCTGAAAAACTCACCTTTTCGCGATGCTCCTCAGGTATCCTATCTTTGTACTGCTCCAAACCCTTTAGGTCTGAAAGTTTTTCGAATACCTCTGCTCGAGGCTTATCTATGGTAACTATTTTGCTTGAATATTGTGCCATTTTATTTGCGTTTCTTTAGTGTTTGAAAAATTTCGAGGCAAAATTACAACTATTTTTCAACATACATTAATAATAACATCATTTATATATTTAAAATAGATTAAAAGAGGGTTATGATTATGTCGTGTTTAAACTGTAGATAACTTTTTAATATATTGATTCGTAGTTTTTTATCTATCGAAGTTATTAAATTTGAGTTGTTAGTTTTGGTTAGATAAATTGTTTAGAAATAGTTACAAACAGGTTAAGGAAAAGTTATCAACATATATTGTAAATAACTCATAAATCGAGACTCATCTGAGTATCTAAAAGCCTGAAACTCAATCGATGATACTCCGTTGTGCCAAAATCACGAATAGCCTCTCTGTGGCTTTTTGTGGGGTAACCTTTATTAACATCCCACTGGTATTGCGGAAACTCGGCATGAATTTTTCTCATAAACTCATCTCTGTGCGTTTTTGCCAAGATAGAAGCTGCAGCAATCGATAGAAATTTAGCGTCACCTTTTACAATGGTTTTGTGTGGGATATTCTGATAGTTTAGAAACTTATTTCCGTCAACGATTATGTGTTCAGGACGAATTTTTAGTCCATCTAAAGCTCTGTGCATAGCTAAGATAGAGGCTTTCAAGATGTTAATCTTGTCAATCTCCTCGTTATCTACCATTGCCACACTCCACGCCAAGGCGTTCTCCTCTATTACGGCTCTGAATTTATCTCGCTTTTTTTCAGATAGTTGTTTGCTGTCGTTGAGTCCATCGCAGTGGAAGTCAGTAGGCAGGATTACCGCCGCACCCACCACAGGACCAGCAAGGCAACCCCTGCCAGCCTCGTCGCAACCAGCCTCTATACAATCTGCTAAAAAGCACCTCTCCAACTCCTGAATCATGGTGCAAAGTTAGAAAAAAGTGCCTTAAATTAGGCACTTTTTCATTTATCTTCATTTATCCGCACTTGCTATATCCGCAACTTGTGCATTTATAGCAGCCATCTACGGCGGTTATAGTTTTCTCTTTACACGAAGGACAAGTCATTCCCTCTATCACGCCGTCCATATATTTGCGTAGAGCACGTGACACACCCGCTTTCCAAGTATTGATAGTGTCGCTATCGAACTGCAAGCCGTCCACAAGCTTTATCACTTGGTCGATAGGCATACCGTAGCGAAGCACGCCAGAGAGCAGTTTTGCGTAGTTCCAGAACTCTTTGTTGAACTTATACGAAAGTCCCTCAATGGTGGTTTTGTAGCCGTTTTTGTTGATAAATTGAAAGTCGTAACGCTTTGAGCCATCGTCGAAAACCTCCTTGATGATTTTACCCTTTTCGAGCCATTTTGGTAGAAGTATTCCATCTTCGTCATCAGCCAGACCAGTGAAAATCTCGTATGGACGATTATTTCTCAATCCAACGAATGCAATCCATTTCTCTTTTTGGTTTTGGAAACGAACAATCTCACAATCAAGCTCTTTAGGACGTGGTGCAATAGCGTCTGTTGGGAAGCAGATTACGTTTTTGTCCTTGTCATCCTTTTTATCTTTAACCTCCTCGAGTACATTTCCACGCGAACCATCTCTGTAAATTGTTACTCCTTTACAGCCAACCTTCCATGCCTCACGATAAAGTTGGTCAACGAGCTCCTCAGAGGCTGTATTTGGCAAGTTTACCGTTACAGATATAGAATGGTCTACCCACTTCTGAATTCTGCCTTGCAGACGCTCCTTATTGAGCCAATCGATATCTTTAGAAGTAGCTCCGTTGTATGGAGATTTTTTTATCAAATCATCTAACTCATCTTGAGTGTACTTTTTGGTAACATCAAGACCGTTAGCAAGCATCCAATCAACAAATTTGTGGTGGAAAACGGTGAATTTTTCCCAGTTGTTGCCCTCGGCATCGGTCTCGTCTATGGTAGCATTCTTATCGTTTGGATTGACTTTGCGCTTTCTGGTATAGACGCACAAGAATACAGGCTCAATACCAGATGTGGTCTGAGTCATGATGCTTGTGGTGCCGGTCGGAGCAATTGTAAGGCAGGCTATGTTCCGGCGACCATACTTCTTCATCTCGCTATAAACCGTTGGGTCTGCCTCTTTTATGCGTTGTATAAACGGATTATTCTCCTCGCGTTTTATGTCAAAGATTGGGAACGGAGAGCGCTCTTTTGCCATTATTACAGACGAGCGATAAGCCTCTATTGCCAAGGTTTTCTGTACCTCTTCCGCAAAGTCGATAGCCTCCTCCGATGCATAACGCATTCCAAGAGCAGCAATCATATCTCCCTCTGCAGTGATACCCACGCCTGTACGTCTTCCCTCTATACACTTGTCTTTAATCTTTCCCCAAAGTTCCATTTCGGTGCGTTTTACCGTCATATCCTCAGGGTCGTCTTGGATTTTCTCTAAAATCTTGTCGATTTTCTCCAGCTCCAGGTCGATTATATCGTCCATGATGCGTTGAGCGTAGCGTACGTGCTTGCGGAATAGGTCGAAATCAAACGAAGCCTTTTTTGTAAAAGGATTTTTTACGTAAGAATAGAGGTTTATAGCCAGCAAGCGGCAGCTATCGTACGGACAAAGAGGAATCTCTCCGCAAGGATTCGTAGAGACAGTTCTGTAACCTAGATCTGCATAGCAGTCTGGCACAGACTCACGGATAATTGTATCCCAAAAGAGCACACCGGGTTCTGCCGAAGCCCAAGCGTTGTGTATGATCTTTTTCCAGAGCTTTTTGGCATCTATCTCCACCGAGAAACTAGGTTCTTCAGAGTCTATAGGATATTGTTGTACATATGGTTTTCCGTCTCTAGCACAACGCATAAACTCGTCGTCAATCTTTACAGATATGTTTGCCGAGGTGATTTTACCCTCTTCAAGCTTAGCGTTAATAAATTTTTCAGCGTCTGGATGCTTGATAGATACGGAAAGCATCAGGGCACCGCGCCTTCCACCCTGAGCCACCTCTTTTGTAGAGTTTGAGTAGCGCTCCATAAAAGGGACAATTCCCGTAGATGTCAGAGCAGAGTTCTTTACAGGCGAGCCCTCAGGACGGATGTGCGAAAGGTCGTGACCCACGCCTCCGCGGCGTTTCATCAGCTGCACCTGCTCCTCGTCGAGCTTTATGATTGCTCCGTAAGAGTCAGCCTCTCCTTCAATACCCACTACAAAGCAGTTAGAGAGCGACGAAACCTGCATAGAGTTTCCTATGCCAGTCATCGGACCTCCTTGCGGAATAATGTAGCGGAAGTGGTCTAGGAGGTCAAATATCTCCTTATGCGACATTGGGTTTGGATACTTTGCCTCGACTCTGGCTATATCCGAAGCCAGTCGGTTGTGCATATCCTCAGGCGACTTCTCGTAGAGATTGCCCTCAGAATCTTTCAGAGCATACTTGTTCAACCATACCTGAGTAGCGAGGTCGTCTCCACCAAAATAATCTAGGGTAGCTTGCCTCGCCTCCTGTTCTGAATAGGTTTTTGAGTTCATTTTTTTATAGTTTTTATATTCGTACAACAATATTATTTTTTTGAGCTACAAAGTTAGGTAAATTTTCAATACAAAAACCATATACCTTATATTTAAATGTTAAGTTTTCCTAAATTTTAATTAAGTGTTTGAACTCCAGCATATTAATTTTAGAAAAAAAGCAAAAAGTTTTCCAAAAATGAAAACTTGTATATCTTTAATATAAAACTAAAAAATGAGATATATACAAAAAACAACCGCCTAAAAATTTAGACGGTTGCTCTTTTATTATAATAACTAAATTTTAGTCTCTTGGAGTGTTTGGATTGTATGTTCTCTCTGTAGCATTTAGCCCCAGTACATACCAGCCTTTATCCGTAGGTTTAACTTCTTTTCCACGATATTCCAAGTGTGTTTGTCCACGAGTGTGTGTCCACTGGAAACGCTTCCAAGCCATAAATGACTTACCTTCGAGCCAGAGCTCAATACGTAGGTTATTTATTAGATACTTATTTAGGGCATCACCACTCAAAGTCTCAAGTGTAGCTACGTAATCAGGGTCACGCTCTTGAACAACCTCTTTTAGATACTTGATAGCCTTAGCCTCGTCACCAGATACTAATGCAGCCTCAGCAGCAAGGATATAAACCTCCTCGATACGCATGAATACGAGGTCATTCAACCAAGTTTTGTCTGCACCCCATTTTCTCTCAGCATTAAAGAACTTTTTGTATGGAGCAAGTCCATGGCTCTCTCCATATGTGTTCTTGCCGTCAGGTAATAGAGTTGGATCGTCTGGAGTGATAAACCACTGCTTTCTGATATCGTTAGCAGATAGCATATTATCAAAGTGATTGTAAATACTATCATCTAATGCAATATTATCAGTAGAAGAAGCATATCCATAAGAGTAGATATCTACCCAAGAGAAGAATGAATTGATGGCAATAGAGCTCTCAATATCAACATCTACACCCCAAATCCAGTTTGGAGATTTGATAGAGTTGAAACCATTTGTAAGAACTTGGTCGTATGGCAAAACTCTATATTTACCTTTTGAGTTTTCGATAACTGTCTCTAGCAAAGTAAGAGCTTTTCCTACATTTTCAGTCTGATTAGCTGGTTGGAATACGCGTCCATCGTTAAGATATACGTTAGCTAATATAACTCTTGCGATGTTAGCATCAACAGATGTTTTGTCAGAAGTAGCTCTCTCGCTATCTTTCAAGAACTCAATAGCACGAAGAAGATCGCTTTCTACTGCTTTATAAACAGTTTTGTAAGATTGGAACTTCTGAGGCTCAGTCATAGATACAGAGTCATCTGAGTAGTAAGGTATAATCAGCTTGTCTGCGTCAACTTCTGCTGGGTTTGTGTATAGGTTCAGCAAGTTTGCATAAGCTTGACCTCTAAGAGCATAAGCTTGGCCAATTATGTTTTTAATTCTATCTTCAGAAACACCATGTGTCTCTCCAGACTCCAACATAGCTTTAGACTCCATAAGAAGCATGTTAATATTTCTTATGAGATAATACTCTGTACTCCACACGAAGTTATTTAAGCCAGAGCTAGGCATATACGATTCGAATATTTGCGAAACATAGTAGTAAGACCATCCATAGATAGTGTTTGTTACAACGTAGTCAGAGGTAAGAAAGTCTGTAGACACATCAAATCTCTTCTGCTGTCCAAGTACACCACCACCGTTAGTCATATATTCGTAGATTCCGTTCAACTGTGCCTCTAAAGCCTTATAAGAACCTCTAACCTGCTCCTCTGAAGCTTGGCCACCGCGTGGCTCTGAGCCGAGAAGTCCAGCACAGCTGCTAAAAATTACTGTAGATAAAACTACAAAACCTAATAATAACTTTTTCATAAATAATATATTTATTTTTTATAGTTCAACAATTTAAATTAGAAGCTCAACTTGATACCACCAAGTATTGTGCTGAGAGGAGAGTAGCGATAAGCACCGCTTCCGCCATAAAGACCACTGAATGGGTTATAACCCTTTCTTGCTGATACTACAAAGAGGTTGTCTCCCTGAACAAATAGAGATAGAGATTGCATTTTAATCTTCTCGATAGTCTTTTTAGGGAAGTTATAAGCAACTCGTACGTTTGCAAGTCTTAGACCTGTATTTGTAGTAAGGAATCTATCTCCTGTACCAGAGAAGCTAGCATAATAGCTCATATCTTCATCGATTGGAGCATAGAAGCCACCTAGAAGCATAGGTATGTCTGAGTTTGGATTTTCAGGACTCCATGCGTTTACGATGTCTTTGTGCATACCCATAGTACCTGGCTTGTCATCGTCCATAAGAGTTGCATAAACACCATCAATGTTGTTACCTCCGATGATATAGTCGAAAGAAGCAGAGATGTCAAATCCGTAAGTAGAGATGTCAAGTCCAAATCCACCGTATATATCAGGGAATAGATTCTTATCGATCAAAACAGAAGCTGCGTAGTAAGCATAAGAGGTTTGTCCCTTCTTTATGTTCTGTGGAAGCTCATTTCCATCGTCGTCGAAGTTTCTATATTTCTTAACAACTTCACCATTTTTTACAGTATAAGAGTTCTCATATCCGTAAGTATCAGAGATATATAGTTTTCCATAATCTTCCGTTGCATTTTCATCATACCAGTGCTCCCAAAGTCCGAAACCAGTTTTTGGGTCAACACCAAGATAGTGCTCTATATAGATAGCTCCAATAGACTGACCTTCAATGTATCCACCCTTGATAGGCATTGGTACCCATACGTTATCAATAAGATCTTTTGGGTTTTTGACAACTTTTGCATCGTTGTGTGCTAGAGTAAATCTCAAATCAAGATTGAAGTTTCTGCTCTTAACAACATTAGATTTCAAAAGCAATTCCACACCGTAGTTTCTAAATACACCCTCGTTTACAGCAGTAGAGCTGTTACCTGTAGAAGGAGCAACAGGACGAGTAGCAAGAGTGTTTACAACTTGGTCGTTGTAGAACTCTAACTCTCCATAAAGTCTTCCCTTCATGATTTCGAACTCAATACCAGTATTGAACTTGTAAGAAGTCTCCCAAGTAAGTTCTGGTTGTGCTTTACTAGCCCAAAGTATAGTTGGTTTACCATTCAAAGAACCGATAGCGTACATATTGTAGTAGTTGTAGTTACCGATTTCATCGTTACCGATAGTACCGAAACTAGCTTTTAGTTTTAAGTTAGACAACCAGCTACGAGCGCCAGACATAAATGACTCTTTATGCATATTCCAAGAAGCACCTACAGACCAGAAAGGAGCATAGCGGTGTCCTTTATCGAAGAAAGAAGAACCATAAACCGAACCGTTAAGTATAGCGAAGTATTTTTCGTCGTAGTTATAACGAACCTCTCCGATATAAGACTCAGACTTTCTATCTGAAGCTACAGAAGTAGCAGCTTTTGTCATAGCAGCATTGCTAAGCTCCAAATCGTCTGGTTTGAACAACTCTGATTTAGAAGCATACATTGCTTTAGTCTCATAAGTGCGGAAGTCGTGTCCTAACATAGCGTCTAAGTTATGAAGGCCTCCAAACGACTTGCGATAAGAGATTTGCTGACGAGTAGTGAAGTCCATAAAGTCAGTCTTCTGTTTTGAGATGTGACCAACACCAGCGCCGTCACCATAATACATGTTGGTGAGGTTAGTAGAAGTAGCATTGTAGTAGCTGTAACCGTTTGTAATGTTAATTACAAGGTCTTTTACAAACTCAACAAACTCAAATCTAAGGTTGCTCATCAAAGCTAAGTTGTGTTGCTCTGTATAGCTTCTATCGTGTTGCAAAGAACCTGCAGGGTTGATACCAGCACCGTATGGTCTGTTTGCTCCGTAGTCGTATGCCTTACCTCCAGTGTATGGGTCAACCTCGTAGTTTCCGTTTATATCTCTTGCAAAAACAGGATAGATAGGAGGAATCTGGTTAACGAAAGCAAATCCGTTGTTCATGTTGCTTCTTTGTCCACCATCATTTGCAGTAGAGTAAGCGTACTGAGCCTTGAAGTTTGCTGTAAGCCATTTCTTTGGTGAGTAGTCAAGGTTCGAAAGTGCTGTCAGACGTTTAAAGTCTGAGTTGATGTAGTAACCCTTGTCCGACAAGAAGTTTACAGATGTGTAGTAAGTAGTCTTATCTGCACCACCAGATAGCTTTATTCCAGCACTAAATCTAGGAGCATTGTTGAAAATCTCTTTTTCCCAGCTCTCTGGAGTGTATTTTCTATTTACTCCATCTTTAAATTTACCTGTTTTAGAGTCTATGATGTTTCTTGTATCCCACATGTTGTAAACTCTAGGAATACCAACACCAGAGAATAGACTGTCTAGCCAAATACCTCTAGAAGCAAAATTACCAGCTTGCTCTTGTGTCATTCTTGGTCTGCCTAAGCCCTCTCTATTAGCATAGACGAAGTTCTTTAAGCCTAACCAAGTAAGCTCCATGTACTGTTCTGGATTTGTAATAACATCGTGCATTGGAAGTAGTCGCATGTTTACACCTGCGCTTACATCAACTTCGATTTTACCCTCTGAACCAGCTGTTCCTTTCTTAGTGGTGATGAGGATAACGCCGTTAGCGCCTCTTGCACCATACATAGCTGTTGCAGTAGCGTCTTTCAATACTGTAGTAGAAACTATATCCGCAGGGTCGATAGATGCAATGTCTGACCCGTATGGAATACCGTCAACTACATACAGAGCGCCTCCTCCTGCATTCAAAGAAGCTATACCACGAATACGTACAGAAGATGTAGTACCTGGCTGACCAGTAGTGGTAGCTACCTGTACACCAGCAAACTCTCCAGAAAGAGCTTTTGTGATGTCAGATGGACTCTTCTTTTCGATAACAGCTGCGTCTACTGTCTGAGCAGAACCAACGTAGCCTTTACCTTTCTTTGTTCCAAAAGCCACCTCAATTTCTGCCGCTTTCAATGTTTCAGCATTGATTTCAAGATGAATCACCATGCCGTCTCTTGCTGTCAGCACTTGAGTTTCGTAGCTTGTCTGCTCAAATTTAAGCTTTGTGTACCCCTCTGGAAGAGTAATTGTAAACTTACCATTCTCATCAGTAAAGGTACCTGTCTGAGCATCAACGACCTCAACGGATACTCCAGTAATACCTTGGCCATTTTGGCTGTCGACAACCTTACCTGAGATAGAACGGCTTTGTCCGAACATCGCGCCAACCCCTATGAAGAGTAGTGCGAATAATAAAACTGAAAACTTTCTCATAAATTAAAAAATATTATTAATTTGTAATAGTTCAAATTTTTCCTAAAAACAGCGTTTTATACACGGTTTAGAGCGGGAAGTTACTCTATTTTGGCGGAATCTAAACAACTACTCGTAAGAAAAAAGTAATTTTTATAGATTTCCATAAGAGATAATCTAAAATTGTAAGAAATTAGCAATATTCCGCACTAAAAAACCAAAAATTAACACTATTTCTGCCTTTTATGCTTTGTATGTAGGCTTATTTTAACAATGTTTGCTTATTCTGCAGGCTGGGGCATCTCTGCTGGAGCCACAGGCTGAGGTTGTGCAGCTGGCACAGCCAACTCTGTATTGATACTGGTGCTTGGAGTAGCATTTTTGCTCGAAATCATACGTACAGAGGCGATGCTAAGCACTACGATTACCGCAATAAGAGTCCAAGTAAGCTTTTCGATGCGGTCTGTGGTCTGTTTTACACCAAGAACCTGATTTGCCGAAGCAAAACCTGCAGCCAATCCTCCACCTTTGGAGTTCTGTATCAATACCACAAATGTGAGTATTATTGCTGCTACAACAATGATTATTGTCAGAAGTTGAATCATTTTTTATAAAATTATTTTTAAGTTATACAAATATTTGTCTATAAATAGTTCAAAATCAAAGATATAAACAACGCTTCATAGGTTTTTTTATCCTTTGAAGTTGAGAATTGTCTCTAGATATTTGATTTGAACTGCAAAGTAAGCATTTTTTTCTGAATTATTCAAATTTATTTTTTTCAAAAGCCTAAGAGCTTCGAAGTATTTTCTCTCCCCAACTAGCCTCCGAACCCTCTCTTTATCGCTAATCTCTGCCTCCTCGTCAGATTTTTCTGCCTCCTCAGAAATTTTTGCCAAACGCGCCTCTCGGAGTTTTGCCGCAAGTTGCCTCAAAGACTCCTTGGCAGACTCTGAAGGGTCGAGGGCGAAGTAGTCTGTAGAGATCATCGCCGTATCGTAGTCCATAAGCGAGCTGAAGGCACTGACCTTGATGTCGTTTACGAAATAGTAGGCAAACCTCCTATTGGTAAAGTGTGTCGATGAGCTCTGTAGCTCTTGCTCGAAAAGTTCTTGGTCTCGCTTCTTGAGCTCACGCAGATAGATGAGGCGAAAAATCTCCGTGTATGGATACTTCTCTACCAAACGCTTAAGTTCAAAGAGGTCTCTGGGTGAGTCGCTATGCTCCGATAGAATATCTTTTATCTTTTCTAAGTCCATAGGCGTTACCATGATGCTACTGTTGCGTTAAAAATCTGGTCGACAAGCTCCTCTACAAGCTGGGTGCAAAGCTCTGCCTGCACGCTCTCAAACGAGCTTGACGACGAGAAGTTTGCCTGTGCCGAGAATGTCCTCGAGAAGTCCTCTTGCGGATTTTTCTGGTTCGAGAACTCCACTCTGACCGTCATTGTCAGGCGGGTTTGTGCCGAAAGTCCGTCTGAACCCACCGCCAACTGTTGCAGCGAGTAGCCTACGATTGCTCCCGCGATGTTGTAGTCGCCATTCTGTGGCACCACCTGCAGGCGGGTTTGGCGTGTGTAGGCATCCTTTAGCTTTTCGTTAAACTCTTGGTAGAGAGGCGGATACACCAAAGGTGCTTGGTTCGGAAAGTCGGCTATTGCAATGGTTTTGTAGATAGAGTAGTCGAGCTTGGCGTTGTTGAACTTGTAGGAAACCCCACAAGACTCCACTACCAAGAGTGCCGCTATAGCCAAAACCGAAAGCAATAAGTATCTGTATCTGAGCATTTTATCTGAATTTCTTTGTGTCAATATTGTAGTCTTTTATCTTTCTGTAGAGCGTGCGTTCAGAGATTTTTAGGTCTTGGGCGGCAAGCTTGCGTTTGCCATTATGCCGTTGTAGAGCCTTGATAATCATCTCTTTCTCTGCATTAGCAATAGAGAGCGACTCCTCTATGTACTCCTCGGTATCCTCCACGTCTAAGTGTTCGGTCTGCATGGTAGGCTGCATAGGAGCGGGGTTTGGCATGATGGTAAAGACCTCTTCGACAGGCTGCACCTCCTGGTGTGGGATAACCGTCGCAGGCTGATGGCTCGGATGTATAGTAGTGTAATTTTCTACAGGAATAGAGCCATTCATTATATTGTTAACCAGTGCTTTAAGCTCTGTTATGTCCTTTTTCATATCGAAAAGGACTTGGTAGAGTATCTCGCGTTCGGAGTTGAAGGTTTTGGAATCGACCATGTTTTGTGAACCGACCACGGCGGGCAGGAAGTCGTTGTTTTTAGGCAGGTATTTACGCAGTGTCTCTGCCGAAATCTCTCGATTCTCCTCGATTACCGAAATCTGCTCAGTGATGTTTTTCAGCTGGCGGATATTTCCCCTCCAATAGTGCTCCGAAACGAGCCTTTGAGCCTCCTCATTGAGCCTTACGGGTGGCATCTTATACTTCTCTGCAAAGTCTGAAGCGAACTTCCTGAATAGCAACACTATATCCTCCTTGCGCTCCCTGAGCGGTGGAATCGAGATAGGCACAGCGTTCAGACGGTAGTACAAATCCTCGCGGAAACGTCCTTCAGCAACGGCTTTCTGCATATCCATGTTGGTGGCTGCCACCACCCGAACGTCAGTCTTCTGCACCTTCGACGAACCCACGCGGATAAACTCTCCCGCCTCCAGAACCCTCAGCAGGCGAACCTGTGTCTGCAGCGGAAGCTCGCCTACCTCGTCGAGGAAAATCGTGCCTTTATCGGCAACCTCGAAGTAGCCTTTGCGGTCTGAAGTGGCGGATGTGAAAGCTCCCTTCTCGTGTCCAAAAAGCTCGGAATCTATGGTGCCTTCGGGGATTGCTCCGCAGTTTACGGCAATGTACTGGTTGTGTTTGCGGTGTGAGTATTGGTGGATAATCTGCGGGAAAAACTCCTTACCCACGCCACTCTCGCCGGTTATCAGCACCGAAAGCTCCGTATTGGCAACCTGCACAGCTATGTCGATAGCTCGATTCAAAGCTGGCGAATTGCCTATGATTCCAAACCTCTGCTTTATTGATTGTATCTGGGTTGTATTCATTCTTTACTCAACTTCTAATAAATAGATAACTGACAAAATTACATCTTTTTTTTCAAAAAATGACATTTTGGGCAATAAAACTTATCGATGAGTCGATTTTTAGCTGAAAAGCTAACAGGTAAGTTATTGAAATAGAGTTATTTAATAATGTAGTTGAACTCATCAAACGCCGAGAAACCCATCTCCGTGAGTTTTGTTCTGCTCATGGCAACGTCCTCTGGGGTGTTGTGGTTTGGGATATGTGGCAGGCGAATTAGCACCTTCCCTGCATAGCCATTCTCTACAAGCCAATTTAGGTTTTGTAGAACTTGTGAGTTGTCTGTGCCTGTATATTTTAGGTAAATCTCTGGGTTTAAGTCTTTTATGTCGATTATGAATTGGTCTATTACCTCCGAAAGCTCCTCGACGTGCCTCTGCGGGACGTTTAGCGAAGTCTCTATACGTAGCTTCCACGTCTTACCGCAAAGTTTACGGAATTCGCTGATAAAGCTGCTTCTAAGGCTCGGCTCGCCACCTCCAAAGGTAACTCCACCCTCTGTTGCTAAAAAGTAGAGTTCGTCAATCCTTGTGCGTTGGTAGAGCTCCTGCGGGGTTAGCTTTTCGCGTGCATCCTCAGCTTTAAGGCATTGAGGGTTAATACAATATCTGCACCTAAGCGGACAGCCTTGCATTACCGCCAGAGTAACTACTCCGCCTCCATCGACGTTTATCCGGTGCCTAAATACTCCAAAAAACGGTGCTGTTTGCTCACTCAGCATTTTCGTCCAAATAGTCGCTCAGTGAAGGCAACTCATCTATACTATCTTCGTAAATAGTTGTATCCATGTAGGTAGAGTCCTCGCCTGGAGGTATAGGGTCTCCTCCGATAATAGGACCGCATGAAGTCATCATAGCAGCAGAGGATATTGCTCCAATAGCCACACCTGCCACACGTAGCAGCTTACCTGCTTTGTGTCGCTTTTGTAGCTGTAGGGTTAGCTCCTTTACTTCACTTTCGCATCGTGGACAAGTGCCTAAGCAGTCGCCAGTATGGGTGCACTCATGTGGCTGATAATCAATGCTGTTTGCCTCAGCAATCTCTTTTCGTACCTTTTTTAGTTGGTCGCAAATCTTTTTCCCGTTTTTCATAAGCCTTATCAGGTTTTTTGGTAAACTGAACTGTCTTGCAAAAATAATCATTTTATTTGAAAAAATAAAATTATCTTTGCCTCTTGTTTGATAAATGGTAAAATAAATTTTATATGAAAAACTCTCTATTTTTAAATTTTTTGATTTTTCTGGCTCTGGTTTTGGGCGGATTTTTTGTGGCGGTTATCCTGGGTGGGGTAGTGATGCTTCTACCGATTTCGCAAATTCCTGCACTTAAACTAACTCAACTGCTCTCTACAATTTCTATTTTTTTACTTCCACCGTTGGTGGCAGCAAAAATTTTCTCGGCAAATATGCGAGAGTTTTTGATGATTAAAAAAGTGGGGTGGAGGTCGATTTTACTATCCGTAGCTTTTATCCTTGTGGCGTTACCTTCTGTAGATATGTTTTTGCAGATAAACGAGAGTCTGCCGTTGCCGAGTTTTTTGAGCGGACTTGAGGAGTGGGCGAGGCAGCAAGAGGCAAATATGGCTGGAGTAACAAAGCTTCTGCTTTCGGGCACAACGGTTTGGGATTTGGTGGTAAACTTGGTGGTGGTGGCGCTTGCGGCGGCTGTAGCAGAGGAGGTCTTTTTTCGAGGTTTCCTGCAAGGAACTTTACTTCGTCGCATCAATCCGCACTTGGCTATTTGGATAGTTGCTGTGATTTTCTCTGCCATTCACTTTCAGCCATTTGGTTTTATTCCTCGGATGCTGCTTGGTGCGGCGTTTGGATATTTGGCTTACTTTAGCGGGTCGATTCTCCCGTCAATCTTGGCACACTTTATCAATAATGGCATTAGCGTCTGCCTCTACTTTATCTTTCAGACAGAAGAGGTAATGCTTTTTGGTGAAGATGTTTTGCTATATCTGTCTGGAGTGGTTTCTCTCGTTTTAGCCATAGCAACTCTTTGGCTTTTCAAGAGGGTAGCACCAAAATAATTTCCCTTAAATTACTGATACCAACAAAAGCTCGGCAGTATGTTTTAGTTAAAAACGCCGAGCTTTTAATTTGCTTGTAGAGTTTGGCTAATATCTGATTAGCGACGTTACCTCTACATCTTTGTCGAAAAGCTCAGCTCCTTTCAGGAACTCAAGCTCTACCAAAAAGTTGACGTATATTTTCTTTACGCCAAACTTCTTGACCAAATCGCAAGCAGCCTTCATTGTGCCACCTGTTGCTAAAAGGTCGTCGTGGATAAGCACCACGTCGTCTGGCGTAAGAGCATCTTTGTGCAGCTGGATTATGTCCTGACCATACTCTTTGTCGTAGGCGATTTCGTATGTTTCAGCTGGCAACTTGCCTTTTTTGCGAACAGGGATAAAGCCAACTCCGAGCCTATTGCCAAGCACAGGTGCCATTATAAATCCGCGACTTTCGATGCCAATCACTTTTGTGATACCCTTATCGGCATAAAGTCTATAGAGTTCATCCTCAAAAAACTTCATGCACTTTGCATCTTTGAATGCAGTTGTGAGGTCTTTGAAAACTATTCCTTTTTTAGGGAAGTCGTAAACATCTCTGATGTGTTTCTTTACATATTCTATATCCATACTAAAGTGTTTTTTGCAATTGTTCCACGTGGAACAATTGTGTGTTTTTAACAATCAATTTTAATTTTTGTTCCACGTGGAACAATTTATCTCCCAAACAAAACCAACAAAACGTTGATGTCGTTTGGCGAAACTCCAGGAATGCGTGATGCTTGTCCAATAGTTTCGGGTTCATGTGTGGCAAGCTTTTGTCTTGCCTCTGTCGAAAGCGACTGAATAGAGTGGTATTCTGTGCCTTTTGGAATCCGCAGGTGTTCTAATCTGTGGATTTTGTCGGCAATTATCCGTTCTCTCTCTATGTAGCCACTGTATTTTATTTCAATCTCTATCTGTTCTATTATCTCCTCTCGGCGAGCCTCCTTAATTTTTTCTAACTCCGAAGCTAACTCTGGCAGGCAGTTCTTTAGTCCGCTGAGCGTGATGTTTGGACGTAGAAGTAAATCGTAGAGGCGAGTCTTTTGCCTTATTGGGGTAGATGCCACCGATTCCAAATACGAATTTACCTCCGTAGGTAGAGCGCTTTTTGCTCTGAGCATAGAGATAAATTGCTCTACGGTCTCTCTCTTTGATGTCATCAGGTTGTATCTTTCTTGCGAAGCAAGTCCTAAATCGTATGCTTTTCCCGTAAGGCGAGCGTCTGCGTTGTCTTGCCTCAGCAGGATTCTATACTCCGAGCGAGAGGTAAACATTCTATACGGTTCGTCCACTCCTTTGGTTATAAGGTCGTCGATAAGCACTCCGATGTAAGCCTCGTTGCGAAGCAGTACAAACTCTTTGCCGCCGAAGCAGTTGATATGAGCGTTTACTCCCGCCACAAGACCTTGTCCTGCAGCCTCCTCGTAGCCTGTAGTGCCGTTTATCTGTCCTGCAAAAAAGAGATTTTTTATCTGCTTGGTCTCCAGAGTGGCTTTCAGCTGCACGGGGTCGAAGTAGTCGTATTCTATGGCATAACCCGGACGATATATCTTTGCATTCTCCAATCCCGGAATCGTATGCATCGCTTCGATTTGCACCTCAATCGGCAGTGACGACGAAAATCCATTCAGATAATACTCCTGCGTAGTCTCTCCCTCTGGCTCCACGAATAGCTGATGTGAATCTTTTTCTGCAAAAGTAGAAATTTTTGTCTCTATGCTTGGGCAGTATCTCGGTCCGATGCTCTGTATCTGTCCGTTGTAGAGTGGTGACTCGTCGAGGTGGCTGCCAAGTATCTCGTGTGTGCGAGCGTTTGTGTGGGTCAGGAAGCAGGGGCGTTTTTTGAGCGTGTTTTTTGGTCGTGGCAGGTACGAGAATTTATGAAAGTCGTCCTCGCCATCTTGCCGCGTCATTTTCGAAAAATCGATAGTGTTTCCGTTTATCCTGACAGGCGTACCTGTTTTCATCCGTCCCGTAGTAAATCCGAGAGAGCAGAGTTGCTCTGTGATTCCATACGAGGCGAGCTCTGAGATTCGTCCTCCTTCGACCATAATTTTGCCGAAGTGCATAAGTCCGTTCAGGAAAGTGCCAACTGTGAGTATCACGGTTTTGCCTCTGAACTCACATCCAAGTCGAGTCTTTACTCCTACAGCCTCGCCGTTTTCTATGATAAGTTCGTTTACAACGTCTTGCCAAAGGTCGATGTTTTTGTGCGACTCGAGAATCTCTCGCCAGTGCTTTATGTACAAGGCTCTATCAGACTGGCAGCGTGGGCTCCACATTGCAGGACCTTTAGAGCGGTTTAGCAGGCGAAACTGAATATAGGTGTCGTCTGAGACTATTCCCATATAGCCGCCAAGAGCATCTATCTCTCTGACTATCTGGCCTTTAGCTATGCCGCCAATGGCAGGGTTGCAGCTCATCTGAGCAATGTAGTTCATGTCGATTGTGATGAGCAGAGTCTTTGAACCCAAGTTCGCGGCAGCCATAGCCGCCTCGCAACCCGCGTGTCCTGCACCAACCACAATAACATCGTAACTACTATTCATCGAAAAACCTTTAAACTTAAAAATTATTTTACCACCAACCTTACAAGCTCAATGCGGTTGTTAGCGGCTTTTTCTACCTTGAAAGTCCAGTTGTCCACCACAATGTAGTCGTTCAGCTTAGGAATTTTCTGGTGGTGATGCAGCAGGAATCCCGCCAGGGTAACGTATTCATCCTCCTCTGGCAGCTTGAGTCCGAGTTGGCGGTTGATGGTGTCAATCTCGAGCCTACCCGAAAGCAGATATTCTCCCTCCGAGACCTTTCTCAGAGTGTATTCCTGCATATCGTACTCGTCCTCAATCTCGCCGAAAATTTCCTCCATGATGTCCTCCAAAGTAACGATGCCGGCGGTTCCGCCAAATTCGTCGATAACCACGGCGATGCTCTTTTTCTCTTGCAGAATCATGTGAAGCAGCTTTTGTGCCTGCATAGTCTCGGGCACTACCAATATCTTGCGTATCATCGACTTCCAATTGTCTTGCTGCTGAAACAGGTCTGACGAGTGGATGTAGCCGATGATGTTGTCGATTGAGCCTTTGTAGATTGGAATCTTTGAGTAGCCAGATTCCGAAAAGGTGTTCCGCAGGTCGTCGAGCGAAGTGGTGTCGATATCTAAGGCAACCACCTCGTTGCGGGGAATGATACACTCTCTGAGCTTAACAGACGAAAAGTCGAGTGCGTTTTTGAAAATCTTTATTTCGTTGTCAATCGACTGATTTTCAGACTTTTCGAGGGTTTCATCCACCAAGTAGCTCAAATCCACTCTGTCGAATGCATCAGTCCGCTTTTCAGTGGCGATTTTTACACCAAAGATGCGAAATATCCCTACCGACAGCATCGTCGAAAACTTCGAAATGGGGTAGAGTATAAAGTAGAAAAACGCCGTTATCGGTGCGAAAAGTCGCAGCCAGAAGTTTGAGTTTTGGCGGAATATGGTTTTGGGAATAAATTCGCCAATAAAAATCACGATAATAGTGCCAATCACTGTCTGTATCAGGGTAACCAGCAGTGTGTTGGTGGTGATGTGCTTGTGTATAAACGGCTCGAGCAGGTCTGCCATTGCGATTGAATATATTACAAGCACGATGTTTACCCCGACGAGCATAGTAGAGATAAACTGTCCTGAGTTTTCGTAGAAAATGGCTAAAATGCGACTAATCGGCGACTTGTCTGCGCTGTCGATTTTTGCCATCAGGCGGTTAGATGAGTTGAAAGCTATCTCTGTGCCTGCAAAGAATGCGGATAGAATCAGCGATACAACTATTAAAAGAGTGTTTTCCATTCAAAATTTCTAAAAATCCAAAGGCAAAGTTACAAATTTTTCGGCTATTTTGGGGCATTGCGTAAAATAAATCGTAACTTTGCAACATATAAACGGTTTGAAAAATGAAGTTTGGACTCATCGGTAAAGGACTTTCGCACTCTTACTCTAAGGCGTTTTTCGAGGAGTATTTCGCTCGAAACGAGATTTCTGCCACCTACGACAATCTCTCGCTCGAGGCGATTTCGGAGTTTGAGGCTATCGCTCGCGAGTTTTGTGGATTCAACGTAACGATACCCTACAAGCAGGCGATAATCCCTTTTCTGGACGAGCTTGACTCTGTGGCGGAGCGAATCGGTGCGGTAAATTGCATTAGTAATTTCAACGGAGTGCTAAAAGGGTATAATACAGACTACTACGGCTTTGCTGAATCGCTAAAACCGTTGCTACGAGCCGATACAAAAGCGGCTTTGGTGCTCGGGTCGGGTGGGGCAGCTCGGGCGGTCTGCGTGGCGTTGGAGGATTTGGGTATTTCGTGGAACATTGTTTCTAGAAGCGGTAGGGAGGGGTTTTTGCAATATTCAGAGCTGAGCGAAAAAAACATTTCGGATAATTCCCTGATAATCAACGCAACACCTTGCGGAATGTTTCCGAAAACAGATGAGTTTCCACAGATACCATACGAGTTTTTGAGCGAGAGAAACATCTGCTACGACCTTATATACAACCCCGCAGAGACTGAATTTCTGCGTAAATCGCGGGAGCGGGGGGCAACTACTAAAAACGGACTGCAAATGCTTGAACTACAGGCACTAAAGTCTATAGAGATTTTTAAACTAAAAAAACTGAGAGACAATGAGCAATTTGAGTAATATCCTTTTCCTCGACATCGAGACGGTTCCTTTGGCTGAAAACTTCGAGCAGCTGCCTGAGACTTTGCAGCAGCTTTGGCTGAAAAAGTTTGAGCAAATCAACAAAAAAGGCTCTGCGGAGGGCAGCACCGATGCCGAAAACTATTTCGGCTATAGCAGTGTCTATGCGGAGTTTGCCAAGGTTGTCTGTATCTCGATTGGTATGTTTCATCGCGGGAAAATGGTGATAAAATCCATCGCGGGCGATAGCGAGAGAGAGATTTTGGTGGAATTTATAAAAACGGTAGAGAAGCTCTCTGTCTCACGTCCGCTTCAGTTCTGTGGGCACAACATCAAGGAGTTCGACATTCCGTTTATCTGCCGTAGGATTTTGGTAAACAAGCTACGCCTGCCCTCTGCAATCAACGTGAGCGGCAAAAAGCCTTGGGAGGTGCCGTTTATAGACACGCTCGAGCTTTGGCGGTTTGGCGACTACAAGGGCTACACCTCGCTGAAGCTTTTAGCCGAAATCCTCGACATCCCCACGCCAAAGGACGATATCGACGGTTCGCAGGTGGCGGAGGTCTATTACAAGCAGGGCGACCTGAGGCGTATCTGTATCTATTGCCAAAAGGACGTTCTCGCCACTGTCAGACTATACCAGAGGCTCACGGGAATGGAG
>CAYFSY010000003.1:28305-28982 GCA_964345905.1 uncultured Paludibacteraceae bacterium
ATGGAGCTGATAATAGATGATGACGTGAGGTTTATAGAATAAATCTATTTTTTGTGGAAAAATTTAGCAAAATGTATGGTTTTTCAAAATAAAATTGTTAATTTTGCGAATAATTAAAAACTGAACATACAATGAAAAGAATAATTATACTATCCATTTCTATATTTGCGATTGCTTTTGCAGCCTTCGCAAACCCTGCTTATACGGTAAATAGTAGCAACTCAGAGAATCAGGAGATCTCTGCACCTAAGATTCAGGTGGACACTGCTGCTGTAAAAATCTATTCGCAAAACGGGGATTTGATAATAAACTCTACCCACGAGATTAAGCAAGTGCAGGTCTATTCTGCAATTGGCGGACTGCTCTATTCGGGTGAGTTCAACTACACCGAGGCGCGTATAGCCAACCTGCCAAAGACCGTTTTGGTCGTAAGGGTGCGGCTTAAAAACAACACCGTGATGATTTATAAGGTCAAAAACAGTTAGTTTTTGGGCTTGTAGGGATAAATTTAGGGGGGTAATTTGTAGCTCTCTAAGTAATGAGCTATGAGAATTTTAAGTTTGTTGCTTTTGGGGTCTTGCTTTTTGATTAATATTGTTCTCAACTGAAGAAAATTTCAAACAAAAATAAAGGTTCAAGATAACTTTAGAAAAGAATTATCTTTGTAAGTTATTTTG
>CAYFSY010000004.1:0-9509 GCA_964345905.1 uncultured Paludibacteraceae bacterium
CTGATAGACAAGGTTCGCTTTGTGCACCTACAGCACGGCAAAAAGTGGGAAATCGATATTTTCAACGGCGAAAACGAGGGGCTTGTAATTGCCGAGATAGAGCTGCAGAGCAAAGATGAGAGGTTTGCAATCCCGCCATACATCGGCGAGGAGGTTACAGACGACGAGCGGTACTACAACTCTTACATCTCGAAGCACCCATACAACACATGGGACAAAAAATAAAACACGTTTTTAAAAACAAAAAATAAGCACATTGGAAAACTTTCTTTTAGAACTATTTTCGCTACAGACACGGCTGCCGCTGCTCTTTACCTCGTTCTACTTTTGGGCGTTTTTTGCCTTTGTAATGGCGGGATTGAGCCTAACGGCAAATAGGGTGCTGATGCGAAACACCTTCCTGATGTTTTGCGGGCTCTTTTTCTACCTGAAAACGTCTGGATTTTTCGTTCTACTGCTGCTATTTTCCATAGTTTTCAACTACTCTGTGGCGATGTGGATTTCGCACAGCCAGAGGCGAAAGCCGATACTCATCTTGGGGCTGGTGGTAAATATCTTGCTGCTCAGCTACTTCAAATACTCGTACCTCGCAGTGGACTTTGTAAACCAGATTTTTGGCACAGAGATAGCTGTTACAGACGTGTTTGCTGAGCTCGGCAACGTGATAGCGGGCGAGGCGAGGTTCGACGTGAGCAAAATCATCTTGCCTGTGGGCATCTCGTTCTTTACATTCCAGAATATCAGCTACATAGTAGAGGTCTATCGCGGTGCAGTCAGTCCGATTCGCAACATATTGAACTACGGCTTTTTCGTGAGCTTTTTCCCTTCGCTGATGTCGGGTCCGATAATCCGTGCTAAAGAGTTTGTGCCACAAATCTACAAACCATATTTCCTCTCGCGCCGTCAGTTTGGCGTGGCAGTCTTTTGGATTCTCAACGGATTGATAAAAAAAATTATCCTCTCGGACTACCTTGCTGTAAACTTCGTCGACCGCGTGTTTGAGAACCCCACGATGTATTCAGGCTTCGAAAACCTCATGGGGCTTTTCGGCTATTCGCTGCAGATTTACGCCGACTTCTCGGGCTACACAGATATCACTATCGGTGTGGCAATGCTTATGGGCTTCTACCTGCCGCAAAACTTCAATTCGCCATACAAGGCAGTGAACGCGGGGCAGTTTTGGAAGCGTTGGCACATCTCGCTCTCTCGCTGGCTGCAAGACTACCTCTATATCCCGCTCGGCGGGAATCGACAAGCCACATTTGGCTCTTACGCTATCATCATCTCTATCGCGGCAATCGCACTTCTGCGCTCGGGCAGGGTCTATGTGGGGCTGATTATCGTGGGCGTGCTGGCTATTGTGGCATTGAGACTAAAGTTTCAACAATCGGAACGCAAACGCATTACCACCAACCTAAACATGATGAACACGATGCTGCTCGGCGGCTTGTGGCACGGTGCCTCGTGGAACTTTATGATTTGGGGCGGACTCAACGGCTTGGGAATGCTCGTCTATAAATATTGGCGGCGGATGAATATCTACTTCAAAACCCTTGTGATAACATTGGCTTGGGCAGTGTCGGGTGTGGTGTATATGCTCGTGCCTTCGCCACTCGGAAAAATCGCTTTGGTGTGGCTCTCGATCCTATTTGCAGGCAACTTGGTAAAATTCATCTACTACATGCTTCGCAAGCTGCTTAAAAGCTCTAAAGAACTGGGCGTAACGCAGTGGATAGAGACGGCTTGGGCGGTGTTTCAGACGTTTATCTTTATCACCTTTACCCGACTCTTTTTCCGCAGCGGCTCGAACCTCGACCCAGAGGAAGCCAACACCCATGCGTGGAACACAGCAAAAAACATGGTGGGGCAGATAGGTGGCAAGTGGAACTTCGAGATAATCCCCACGATGATTTACGAGTACCGTTACGTCTTTATCGTCTTTGCTGTGGGAATGATAATCCACTGGCTACCAGAGAGGTTCAAACGCCGCTACCGCCTGTGGTTTTCGGCAATGCCGCTGCCGCTGATGGTGCTCGCTGTGGTGCTGACAGTGTTTGTACTTTACCAATTCGTTACCGCCGACCTACAGAGGTTTATCTATTTTCAGTTTTAGGGGGAAAAAAAAAGCCATCTTGAAAAGACGGCTTTTTTAGTTAATGCTATTTGATTCTATAAAAACGAAATTTCAACTCTGCTTCTGCCCAATTAAGTATTAACTCATTTTCATTTAAAGAAATAATTTCAAACACTCTATCTTTTCCATCATCCCACCAATAATTAGAGATTATTACACTATTTGAAGTGCATTTATAATCCACTATTCGTTCCTCATATACTTCGCCGTGGTACATGTAATATAAAACTACTTTACCAGTTTTGTTAAACTCGTACATAGTTGGAATATCATCATCTTCAAATACTTCTTCTTCCCTGTTTTCTTCTGTATAATGACTACAAAACCACTTGCCAATTATTAAATCGGCATTGCTTTTTTTACAACCAAACATTGTAATAGCCAAAAGGCTTAATAATAACACTTTCTTCATACTTTTTAATTATTTAGTTAATAAATGTTTCATTAATAATTACTTAGCTTTTTTCTTTTCTTTAATTTGCTCTTTCATAGCATCATTTAAAAGCTTATAGGATTTTCCATGTCCTTTTGCTACTTCTTTTACAGTGGGCGATATGGTCTTTGTAATGTCAATCCCTTTACTATTTATCAATTTAAAGTAAACAGGTAGCGCTATTAAATCATAGTCGAGCGTAGCAGCTAATTTTTTTCCAAAAACTTTTTCCCAATACTCTTTTTTTTCTGCTTTTTCTGCCTCATCTTCTATTGAATACGATAGTGCTTCTCTTGTTATTTTAGAAGCATAGAATTTTTTATATGCTTCTAAATAAGCAATAGAATCATTTTTCGCCTCTATGATTTCGGGTTCTAACTCTTCTGTTTCAAACATACCCCAAACCCCTTTTTTACCTAAAACTTCTATGTAAGTGTACTTTTTCTTGCAAGAAAAAAATGTAATCGTTAATAACAATAAAAATAATATCAATAACTTTTTCATAATACTTCTAATTTTGTAAATAATATTTTTAATCAATGTCTATTTATTTCCATGTGCTGCCCCATACTTGTTCCCATATAGCCAAACACCTTTCAGATTTTTTAAGTATTTTTGTCAATCGTTCTTTTTCGGCGGGATCATCATTTTTTTTCAAATAACCTAATTCGATTGATTTTTCATAAGCAGCATAAATACTTTTGACATTATCAAACATTTTTGTAAAAGATAACGTATCCATGTCGCCATTTAGTGCCTTATAACACATGACCTCAAAATCGTCTATAATTATTTCATAGTCATCTGTGAAAGTATCCCAATCTTCGTAATACTCTACATGGGTAGATTCCTGCTCTACTTCTACTTTTTCTGTAGTAGTATCTTTAGATTGTGTTTTACTAGAACAAGAATATGTAAAAATAACACCTAAAACAAATACTGTAATAATGTTTTTCATAAATAAAATACAATAATAAATTCCGCCTACTCTATTTCGAGGATTTTCGGCATTTTCTTTTTTTCTGATGACTAAGTCTAAAACAGTGTTTTATCTCTTTTTTTTGATTTGTGGGCAGGCAACCCGACTTTTGCCATCTCTATAAAAATTTGCAAACAAAAAAGCGTGAACTCAACTTGAATTCCCGCTTTGTCCCAGGTGTTTGGCGTAACCTCCATACTCAACAAGAATAAGCCGAGTTTACGCCTAAAAGACGCAAACATCCAAACCTATTTCTCTCTGTATGTATTTTTTTAAGTCGCCAAACTTTTGACCAAAGAAAGAATAAAGCCTTAATTTGCTTTTATGTTTATGTTAATAATGTCATTTTTTGCACACTATTCTAAACACGTTATCAAGTAGCAAAGTTACAAGTTTTTTCTTATTTTGCAAAATAATTTTAACCCAGATTACGCAGTTGAAAAAACAATTGCTTTTTTGTTGCAAATCTGTTTTATCCTTTGTCATTCGCGCTAAGGCGGACTTGACTTGAAAAGCCGTTAAGGAAAAAGCCGAAGGAAAATCTCCTTTCACAAAGGTCTATTGCCGTCGGTTTCAACCGACGGTTACGGTGCTATCCCTTTGAGGGATTTATCCCAAACCTACAGCACCAATCTCGTTTGCAAAACCAGCAGGATGGGGCTATCCGCCCCAAACCCCGACCTTACTTTCTTTTCTTCAAAGAAAAAGAAAGTAGGCACTTTTGCGATTAAGTGAGAGCAGAGCCAAAACATAGTTTTGAGCTATGCCGAGCGTGAGCAAAACGACATCGTAAAGAAAATAATTGCGGCGAGCTTACGTCTCGACCCACATTCTCCTTGTGAGCTAAACGATATATATTCATTCGCATAAATCATTTGGTTTCAGAATAAAATAGCAGTAGTGCGAATGAATCGGATATCGTTTTTAACGCTCACTTCGTCGTGTGGGTTCCCCGAGCCTTCAGCAATGCCGCTGGGGCAGTCGTATTATAAACACAAGTCAGCATAATTTGGAGTGACACCCCCCCTATGTCCACAAAAGATATAATCAGCTTAGATTCAGATGATTACAAGAATGTATTTGAGTTTTATCGGACAGCAATAAAAAAAAGAACTCCCACGCTAGGAATTCCTTTTTTTGTTAGTTAATACTTCCAAAACTACTCACAGTATAGATGTAGTTCCTTTGCTCCGGTTTTTGGGAAAAGCTCTCTGCCTTCGTCTTTGATAAGACCACCCTCAACCTTGCTAAACTCAATAACACCTCCTGTTTTAGTAAGCCAAAGCAGACTGTCTCTTACCTCCCAAAAGCCCTCTGACTTTACCACACTAGGATCCAACTTAGTTACCATTTTGTAGGTACCAGGGACAGCAGCTGTAGTCTCGGTTGCAGGAGTACCTGGTAGGAATTCGAATATGAAGTTCTCCGAATCGGTCTCCTTTGTGATGTAGGTTTTGTAGCCTGCAATATTGTCTGCAAGCACATCATTTGGGTCTGGAAGTGGCTCTTCTTTTTTACAGGCTGCCATAACAACCACAATAGCAAGCATTGAAATTAAAATCTTCTTCATAACTATAAACGTTTATTTTGTTAATATTAAATATTCTATTTCGATGCAAAGTTACATTTTTTATTTGATATCTACACAAAAAAAACTCAAACTCTTGCTTTGCAGATACAGCAAAAAATCGTAATTTTGGCATTCACAATTTATTTGAAATAAAAAAATAGAAATATAACATGAGAAAAAGTAAAGTTTTTTGGATTTTAACACTCATTTTTGTGAGTAATGTGGTGGCTTTTAGCCAGTCGTCTGACGCATACCTTAGGGATTTTACGGGGGGTAAGTGGCGTGCTAAGTCGCCTGTAAGTGTAGTGTCGATGAACGATGGAGAGCGGTTTGCATACATATCAAAAGATTTCAAACAAATCGTTGTTGCCAACTACGCCTCTGGCAAAGAGGAGGTGATTTTCGACGTTTCGAAGGTAGAGAACTGTCCGTTTGATGAGATTTGGGGATTTCAGTTTGACGCCGCAGAGCAGAAAATACTTATCAATTCGGAAGAGAATCCGATTTATCGCCGTAGCTTTATAACAGACTACTATGTCTATAATATTCACCGCGCTAGAATCGAGCCTCTATCAGAAGACGGCAAGGAGCAGCTGGCTGCGTTTTCGCCAAACGGCAGAATGGTAGCTTTTGCTCGCGACAACAATCTGTATCTAAAAAAGCTAGACTTCGGCACCGAGAGCAACGTTACTACAGACGGTAAGGCTGGTGAGGTAATCAACGGAACGCCAGACTGGGTTTACGAAGAGGAGTTTCAGAATATCCAGTACTTTGAGTTTTCGCCAGACAATAAGCTCTTGGCTTTTGTAAAGTTCAACGAAAAGGATGTCAACTACTACTTCATGCAGGTTTTCGACGACTCATATAACTGGATACTGCCATTTAAGTATCCAAAAGCTGGAGCAGTAAACTCGAAGGTATCTGTGTGGGTTTACGACATAGAGAATCGCACCTCTACACGTATGAATATAGAAGGCGACGACTTCTATATCCCGGTTATTCGCTGGACAAGCTCATCTGACGCTTTGGCTGTATTACAGCTTTCGCGCGACCAAAAGACCATGAACGTACTGAGCCTCAATCCAAGAAGCGGTATCTCTACAAAACTATATTCAGAGACATCAAAACGATTTGTCGACTACCAAAACTATAGCCAAATCAGTTTCAACTCAGACAACTCATTTGTAATAACCAGCGAAAAAGATGGCTATCGCCATATCTATCTACACCACGCCAATGGTCTGCTAAAGAAGCAACTGACAGAAGGAAAGTTTGACGTTACAGACTACTACGGCTTCGACGAAAAGAGCCAAACGGCTTACTTCCAAGCTGCAATGAACCACCCTACTGAGCGTGAGATATATGCCTCTAAAAACGGCAAAATATCGGTTATAAAAAAGCAAAATGGGTATCAGTCTGCCAATTTTTCAAAGACATTCAAATATGCAATCCTAAACTTCTCTGATGTAAATACGCCAAACATCTATTCTATCGTCAATAATTCAGGAAAAACCCTCAGAACACTTGAAGACAACAAGGAGTTGGCTGATAAGTACAAAAACGCTGGCTTGCCAGAGAAAAAGTTCTTTGAATTTACCACTCCAGAGGGCACTACTCTACACGGCTGGATAATGGAGCCAAAGCAGAAGCGTAGCGACAAGACACTTGTGATGCTGACCCAATACTCTGGTCCGAACTCACAGGAGGCACAAAATCGCTGGTCGCCAGACTGGGACTACGCTATGGCTTTAGAAGGCTTTGTAGTGGTGTGCGTAGATGGACGCGGCACAGCAGCCAAAGGCAACGAGTTCCGCACATGTACATACGGTATCTTGGGCGAACTTGAGGCAAGAGACCAAATCTACACAGCCAAATATATTCAGCAGAAATATCCAAATGCACAGATAGGAATTTGGGGATGGAGCTATGGTGGCTTTATGACTCTTACTTGTATGACAGAAGATGATAGTCCTTTCAAAGCTGGTGTAGCTATCGCGCCTGTAAGCGATTGGAGGCTATATAATACAGCTTATACTGAGAGATTTATGAACCGTCCGCAGGTAAACTTCGACGGATATGAATCGACAAGCGTACTAAACAAGGCTGACAAGCTAAAAGGTAGCCTGCTAATGGTTCACGGCACAGCTGATGACAATGTCCATATACAGAATACATATCTTATGTCTGAAAAACTAGTAGATGCAGGTATAGAGTTTGAAACACAGATTTTCACAAACAGCAACCACAGCATCTTAGGCTCAAAGGCTAGATACAATCTATATCGCCAATGCAGAGAATTCCTAAAACGAGAGTTGGCTAAGTAGAGCAATTAGTAAAGAACAAAGATAGAAAAGGCTAACCCTTTTAGGATTAGCCTTTATTTTTTTATTTCGTAAAACTACTCTTCTACCCAGCGCGTCATAACCTTATTGGCATCTGTTACTGGCATTAGTCCTGCTTTCTGCACCACCTTCTGTCCTACCTGCTGGGTTAGGAAGAAGCAGAATCCTTTAGCCAACCCCTCGCGACTCTCGCCAAGCTGTACGTATAGCGGTCTCCAATATGGATAGTTGCCATAGAGAACATCTCCTGCATACGGTAGCGCAGCCTCTTTTATATCGCGCTCGTCTGTCTTCGACACCCTAAGAAGCGTTGCTTTCTCCATGTTAGAGTTATACTTTTTAGTATTATAATTACCGATTTGATTAAAACCGATTATACCAATATTATTTGGGTTCGAAGCAACTTTTGTAAATATGTCTTCTCCCTCCTCTAGCCTATAGAAGTTACGAGACTTGGTAGGCTGTCCCTTGGTGATAGAGTCTGAAACATAACGCATTACGCCATTCTTATCGTCAGAGAAAAATATACGGATAGAGTCAAGTGGCGAATCTACATTTATATCCTTCCACGACAGGATATCTCCTAATAGAATCTGCTCAATATGCTCCCGGGTCAATACACTATCTGGATTTTGCCTATTGATAACAAACGCCACTCCCTCGTAGCCAAATGGATATTTACGGATTACCTGAGTGGGTTTCATCGTACTTTTCTCTCTATAATCAAGATCACGAGCTGTGATAACAAGCTTTACGGAGTCATCTATAAGCATTCTGATAGCCTCATCTTCACTTACGTACTCTACAAATATAAAAGCTTCTGGATAGTGATGACAAAAGGCATCAATCTCTGCATTAACGATGTTTCGCAGGTTTTCGTCGGCATAAATCTGTATTATACCAGACTTTAGCGTATCGGTAGGAGCATCATCTTTTTTCTTTTTTCCACAAGAGACTACTCCGAGACTAAACCCTATAATCAATAAAAAAGCTAATAATTTACGCATAGTTTATCCTAATTTTGATATTGTCTTACACCCATCCTCGTCCATAAACCAAGAGGCATACATAGCGTAGTCGTGGGCAATTCTCTGGTTGATCTCCTTAGACTGCTCTGGAGCTACCTTTTTTACAAACTTTGCAGGAACACCCGCCCAAAGAGAGTTTGGCTCGATGATAGTATTTGAAAGCACCAAGGCACCAGCTGCAACTATTGAGCCCTCGCCTACCTCCACATTATCGAGCAGGGTCGCTCCCATTCCTACCAACACATAATCCTTGAGCACGGCTCCGTGAATGATGGCGTTGTGTCCGATAGAGACGTAGTCGCCTATAATTGTCTGCGACTTTTTGTAGAGCGTGTGTAGCACAGCTCCGTCTTGGATATTTACATTGTTGCCCACGCGAATAGAGTTTACGTCGCCACGCAGGACAGCGTTGTACCATATTGAGCAGTTGTCGCCTATTACTGTGTCGCCTATAATTGTTGCGTTTTCTGCCAAAAAGCAGTTCTCTCCTATTTTAGGTTCAATACCTCTTACTGTCTTTATTAATGCCATATCGTTTTACTATAATATATTTAATTAATCATTAACTTTACGTTTTAGGGTCAGAATCGAAAACTCCGCCTTTTTGCCAATACGCACAGGAATTCCTACACAACCGAGTCCGCGCGTAACGAATATATTCTGGTCTCCTTCGGTATATAGTCCGTCGAAGTATGGGAAAATCACTGAGGCAGGAGAAATTTTTCTTCCGAAAACCTCTATCTGAAACTGCATTGAATGAGTGTGTCCTGAAAGCGTGAGTGCCACATTCGGATACTTCTCTTTTACAGAACTTTTCCACTCATTTGGATCATGGAGTAGCAGTATGGTGGTAAGTGAGTCTGGCACCTCTGCCATCACCTCATCTACAGTACTACTCTCGTCGACACCCACTATTGCCAGCTTATTTAACGAATCCCTTTCGAGCATCGACCACTCATTCTCTAGCAAATTGAAACCGCAAGCATAGTAGCCAGTAACTATATGGTCTGCCATAGTGCTACG
>CAYFSY010000004.1:9519-15588 GCA_964345905.1 uncultured Paludibacteraceae bacterium
CGGAAGTAGCGTGCAAAATCATGATTGCCTCGAACAGCATACTTGCCATATTTACCTTCAATACCTGTAAAAATAGGCTGATACGACACCACCTCTTTCAGAAAGATATTTACCAAATCGCCGGTAAAGCATATCATATCTGGCTCAGCTGCTTTGATGCTATCAGCTACGGCTTGGTAATACTTTTGCCGATTATACATTGTGCCAAAGTGTGTATCGCTCATTACAGCTATGGTCATTCCATCAAAACCTTCTGGTAGATTTTCCAACTCTACTGTAGCTCTACGAACCTCAAACGAACGAGTATTAAGAGTACCCTGAATGTATAAAACTAGAAAAATTGCTATCAAAACATAAGCTATCTTCCTACCAACCTTCGGGTGTTTTACAGGCTTTTTTATCCAATCATAAAGATCATCAAACCAACTAAAAATAGCATACACTATAAATGGGAATAGCCATAGCATATAGAGCCACATCACCCAAATATTGATAATCTGTAAATTGTGTTTGAGAAACCTATAGCTGGTAAAATACATTGCAACTATAAAGTAAGTTACAAAGCCAAGCGGAATAGCCCAATAGATAAATGTTTTGAGCCTCTTGCCCGCAAAGTTTTTTCGATGAGTAAAGTAGTGCAATGCTACAATGACCAAAAGTGCCACAAAACCAAGCAGAAATCTAACTAAACTGAAACTCATATTACAACCATTTTTTTAGTTTGAAATACAATAAAATTCCTGCTACACAGAGTATCATCACAATAACGGAGAACAGCATGCCATACGGCGAATTGAGAAGCGGCATATTGGTAAAGTTCATTCCGTAGATACTCGCTACCAAAGTCGGTGGCATAAAGATTACCGAAACGATGGTAAAGATTTTGATGATTTTATTCTGCTGTATGTTGATAAGACCGATGATAGTCTCTTGCAGGTATTCGAGCCTATCGAACGAGAAGCGAGTGTGTTCGAAAAGCGAATTGATATCCTTAATTACAATGGTAAGTTTTGCCTTCGACTCGGCTGGCAGTAATACGCTTTTGAGCATATTGGAGCAGACACGTTGCTTATCCATGATGTTTTCTCGAATTATCATCGTCTTCTCCTGCAGCTCCTTTACCTCCATTAGTGCGTCATCAGAGGCATCGTCTTCGGTTTTAATTTGGTTTGAAAGCACCGTGATTTGTCGTGCGATATCCTCGATGAGGTCAGCATCGTACTCCACACGAGTGGTGAGCAGGTCTACAAATATCGAGTAGCCAGACTGGTAGTTGTTTGGACTGGCAAAAATCTTCTTTACAATCTCGTTGAACGACCTCAGATGCCTATCGCGGACAGAGATGAGAATCCCATTTTTCAGAATAAACGACACGGTCTCCTCCTCGTAGTTGTCAAAGAGGAACTGCGAGTTTACCACCATAGAGTCTGATGTCTCCATATAGCGAGACGAAATCTCAATCTCGGTCATCTCCTCCTCCTCCTGAATGTAGATTTTCAGAAACTGCTCCAACTCGCTCTCCACCTCCACTGTTACGTCGTTGAGGTCAATCCATAGGAACTGCGACATCGGAACGCTCTTCATCGTCTCGATTGAACGAGACATCTTGATTTTGCCGTCGTTCTCTTTATAAAAAATTCTAAATTCTGCCATAACTTTATCTATTTTTTTATGTGAAAGACTCTATTTTTTTAGCGAAAATTTTACTTTATAGCAGAAGTTTCTTCTATGAGTCTTTCAAAGTTTTTTTATTAAAAATCAAATTTGTAATCTGTATGAATTGATTGTAATCAATCTGTTCGGGTCGTAGGCTAAAAATCTCTTCGCTGAGCTCTACTCCAAAGGCTTTTAGCGAGTTTCGCATTGTCTTACGCCGCTGTCCGAAAGCCGTGCGGACTATCTGCTGGAAAAGCTTTTCGTCGCAGTCGAGCTGGTAATGCTTCTTTCGCCGCAAGCGTATGACACCCGACTTGACCTTCGGCGGAGGCACAAAGACGCTCTCAGAGACCGTGAAAAGATACTCGGTATCGTAGTACGCTTGAGCCATGACGCTCGTAATGCCATAGACCTTGCTGCCCGACTTGGCACAAATCCGCTCCGCCACCTCCTTTTGGAACATTCCCGAAAAGAACGGAATGCTATCTCGGTTGTCGATTACCCGAAAGAGTATCTCGGTGGAGATGTTGTAGGGGAAGTTGCCGATGATGCCAAACTCCGAGCCTCCGAAAAGTTTTTTTAGGTCAATCTTCAGAAAGTCCTCTGCCAAGACCTCAAGCTGCGGGAAGTGCTCTGCCAAATACTCTACACTCTCGGTGTCTATCTCGATTGCCTTTAGCTGAATACGCTGGTTTTGCAGCAAAAACTGAGTGAGCACACCCATTCCCGCTCCGACCTCGAGGACTCTGCATACATCCTCTGTAATCGTCTCGGCAATACGCTCTGCCACACGCAAATCCTTTAGGAAGTGCTGTCCGAGCCACTTTTTGGGTGTTACGTTTTGCATCGGCTATATCTCTTTAACTTTCTAAATCTAACCTGCAAAGATAGTAAAATTTGGCAAAAAAAATACTTTTTTCTTCTCCCTCCTCGCTCAAAAAAAGAAAACCACGCTAAGTTCTCTTATCTAAAGAATCCCTAGCGTGGTAGAAATATGAAAAACTAATAAAAAATCTAATTTATCTTCTACCCTTTTTCTTTGGCTCCTCTACCTGAAATGTTGCTAGTGGCACAAAGCGATTGCGGTCTTTTAGACCAATTTGTAGATAGCCCTCTTTGGTAATACGGAACTCCTTTGTATTTTTGAATATCTTAACCAAGTCACCGTCTATCACCTTAACGTTTTTGCCTCTACATTTTTTCTTTTTAAGCTCAACTTTCGAGAAAGAAAGACGATAGTTCTTCAATGTCCAATTCCAACGAGCAGTAATTTCGCCACAAGATGCGTTACACTGAAATACACGCTTTTTCTTTTTATCAATTGTCATTGTGAAAGAAGGAACATTAGGCAATCCCTCTGGCAACTCTTTGTCTGCACCAAGGTATATTAGCACCCACTTTTTGTCTGGAACCACATATTGGTCGTAGGTAAGCTCTGCCTCTGTAGGCTCATAGTCGTATGTAATCTGCTTGGTCTTGAAAGCCACAGGCACATATGCAAATCCATTTACACTCCTACCATTTTGCATAGCTGGCTGCCATGCAGGCATCTTCAGCACCGCCTCTATAGCTGCAGCATTACACTCTGGCGTCAAGCCTTGCTGAATACTCGGACTCTTGACATTTCCGTCTTTATCGACGAAAAAACGCACTATTACGCGTCCACTAATATTCTCATCCAATGCACTTTGTGGAACTACCAAAACAGAGTCAAGGAATGCAAACATCTTTGCATCGCCACCAATAAACTTTGGTGGAGTAATATCACTCGTCTGAAAAGCATTACTACTTGATTGAGTTGTAGTTGTACCATCCTCGTCTGTTTGTGCACAGATAGCCATAGGAACGGCTGACATGACGAGAATCAACGAAAGATTTAAGAAAAACTTTTTCATATAATAATTCACTTTTAGTTTGTATTATCTATTTATAATTTATTTTGCAGGGACAAAGTTACACAATTTTATTGAAATAGCCAATAAAAAATCAATTCTTATTACTTCGACAGCTGATATTTATATACATCTACCACCTGTGTCTCTATTACAGACGATAGCTTGTATGGGTATACAGAGTCTTCCATAAAGTCGGTAAGATACTTCACTGCTCCCTCAAGCGTCTCTGCCTTGATATAGTTGGTTACAGCCACGTGCTTCTCTACATCTTTATCCTCGTCTATCATCACAAGGATTACCTTTGCTTTCCACCACCTATCATCTGTATCTACCTCAGAATCAATAATCTCTGCGATTTTTACCTTCTTTATGCCGTTTATGATAAACTCGCCTGTTACAAAAGGCTCCAACTCTGTAGTGATGCGATTTTCAGCATCTGTAAAATTCACTGTATCAACAAGGTAACTCTCTGAAGTCTTTGTCAGCAAGCCGTCCTCGCCTGCCTTTTCGTAAGTTACTTTACACTCAAACCAACTATTCATTTCTCTATTTTAATCTTATTTTTTGCTTAAAAATTAATTTCGAGCCAAAGGTACGAAAAAAAAACCATTTAGCGATAAAATTATTACCTTTGCCACACAATTTTTATGTCATAATTTTTGGGGAAAATAGCTTTATGAATATCTTTTATGCTCCTAATATACTACAAACCAACGTTTTGCCCGCAGAGGAGTCGCACCACTGCTGTAGTGTGCTTAGAATGCGGAGTGGCGACGAAATCCGCCTGATAGACGGAGTGGGAGGCTTATACAAGGCAAAAATATCTGTGGCAGACAATAAAGCCACTATCGTAGAGGTAATAGAGGCAAAGCACGACTTCGAGCCTCGTCACTACACACTGCACTTGGCAGTGGCTCCGACAAAGAGTATCGACCGCTTCGAGTGGTTTGTAGAGAAAGCTGTAGAGATAGGCGTTGACGAGATTACGCCGATAAAGTGCCGATTTTCTGAGCGAAAAAACCTAAACATTGAGCGACTGCAAAAAATAGTGCTGTCCGCTACAAAGCAGTCATTGAAAGCATATCTGCCAAAAATAAATGCTCTGACGGACTTCAAAGAGTTGGTGCAAAACGCCACCGAAAGCCAAAAATTCATTGCCCACTGCTACGACCAACCAAAGGAACAGCTATTCAGAGCCACACTGCCAAAAGAGAACATCTTGGTGATGATAGGACCAGAGGGAGACTTCTCTGAGGAGGAGGTGGAGTTGGCTTTGAAAGCAGGCTTTAGAGCCGTTTCGCTCTCCCAAAGTCGCCTACGCACAGAGACCGCAGCCATAGTCGCCGCAGACACTGTGGCTCTGAGGAATTCTTGAAAAATTATAACATTGAATCACTCCCGATACATCTCTTCTATCAGCGACGAGTAGTTTTGCTGTATCACAGCACGTTTAAGTTTAAGAGTATTTGTAAGTTCACCAGACTCTACCGAAAACTGTCGCTTTATTAGGCGGAACTTCTTGATTTTCTCGAACGGTGCAAAATCTTTTTGTAGTTCGTCTATCTTTTTCTCAAAGAGCTTCTGAACCTTATCGGAATATAAAATATCATCTATCAGCTCGTACTTTATATCATTTTGCGCAGCAAACTCTTTAAGCAAAGCTACAGATGGCGATATTATAGCAGTAACATAGTTTCTATTATTACCAATTACAGCCACTTGCTCAATAAATGGGTCTTGCGTAAGTGCAATTTCGATAGATTGTGGCGAGATATATTTACCGTTTGAGGTCTTAAACATATCTTTGATTCGGTCAGTCATATAGAGCACATTACCATCTATTTTGCCCATATCGCCTGTGCGGAACCAACCATCAACAAACGCCTCTGCCGTCTCTTCTGGCATATTGTAGTAGCCGGGGGTAATCGTCTTTGCTTTTATCTGAATTTCTCCGTCTTCGCCGATACGAACATTAACATCTGGCATAATCGTACCAACAGAACCTATCGTGTAGTTTTCCACAGGGAAGCAAGATACTGTAGCCGAAGTCTCCGAAAGCCCATAGCCATAAGTAATTGGAATACCTAGCGAGCGGAAAAATGCCACCTGCTTATCGCTCATACTAGCTCCTGCCACAGGGAAGATTAGTCCGTGATCTATACCTACAACCTTTTTTAGCTTACTAAATATCAATGTATTAACAATATCATAACGCAAGCGAAGCGAAAGCGAAGGCTTTTTGCCAATACGTTTGTGCTTGAGATTATACTCCTCTCCAATTGCCAAACCCCAAGCCACAAGAGCTTTTTTGAATGGGGGGAACTCATCTATCTTCTGACGAACACCGATAGAGACTTTTTCCCAAAAACGAGGTACCGAACACATATAGTGCGGACGCACCTCACGGATAGCCTGCTGAATCTCAGCCGGTTGGTAGTTCATATATACCTTAACATCGCAGTATAGGCAGTAGTAAACCCAAAGCCTCTCAAATATGTGCGACATGGGCAGAAAAGCT
>CAYFSY010000004.1:15598-25490 GCA_964345905.1 uncultured Paludibacteraceae bacterium
CTTTACCTTGATCTTATGTATTCTCATAGCTTCAGCAATATTCTCATGGCTTATCATAACTCCCTTGGATTTACCAGTAGTACCAGAAGTATAAATCAGATTGACCAAATCATCTGTAGATGCATTGCTATGACGTTCAAGAACCATGTTTTTCTTGTCTGCATTTTGCTTACCAAATTCAATAAAATCATGCAGATACATGGCTTTTTCGTTACCTCTAAAATCTATAGTTTCATTAAAAGCAACTATTTTTCCCACACTATTATCTGCCCGCATAGCCTCAAGTAGTGCATCATATTGCGCTTGATCGCCTACAAACATAATCTTAATCTCTGCATCCTGAAGTATATAAAGGATCTGACTCGCCGAGAGAGTAGCATACATGGGAACCATTATTGCACGGTTTGCGTAAGCTGCAAAGTCAACCATTACACTCTTAGGAGTGTTTTGTGATATTACCCCTATTCTATCTGTCGGGTTAATACCAACAGAGGCAAACGCCTGAGCCAAAGCCCAAACATTTTCTGAAAGTTCGCTCCACGTGATTCCCACCCAACGATTCTGAGCTCTATCTTTATGGAACAATATTTTATGGCTACCGCGCTTTTTTGCTTTAACATCTACTAGATTGGCTATATTCATCATTGAACTATTTTTTTAGGTTTTATAAAAATTAGTGATAATTTAAAAAAGGAGTAGATAAGAGACACTACCCCACCCTTCAACTATATAGAAAAAGGAAAAGCAATTACTCCAAATCGCTAGTCTTCAGAGGATTGCGATAATAAACATCTCCATCTTCAAACTCCTTGATAGCTCTTAGAGTAGGCTTTGGAAGCTTTTCATAATGGCGAGAAATCTCTATCTGCTCTTGATTTTCATGAACCTCTTCCAAGCTATCACTAAAAGAGCGGTACTCTTGGAGCTTCTGATCCAATTCCTTCTTTAGATCTGCACTGATTTGGTTTGCACGTTTTGCCACTATTACTACTGTTTCGTATATGTTTCCAACATGAGAAGAGAGAGCTTTTACGTCTCGAGTAATAGTGGTAGTAGGAAGTGCTGAATTTTTCTTGTCCATTTTTTTATATATTTAATTTTTTCTGAATAATCTGCAAAGTTACAATAAGATTTCTAAATAATCAAAGTTTTTTTTTACTATCCTGAAACTGTGGTTGCTATAATCTAAAAAATCGTACAACTGAAAAATAAAAAATCATATTGCCAACTGCCTCTCTACAGACTCTTCGTGGATTAGCTCCATGATTTTACAAGCGAGCTCTGGCGAAAGGTTGTGCCTGAGAGCAATCTCCTCGCACCGCCTCATCAGGTGTGCGTAGCGTTCGGGTTGAAACACCTGTATGTTTCGTGCTTTTTTATATTCGCCTATCTCCGACGAAAGTTGCATTCTCGCCGCAATGGTAGTGATAAGTAGGCGGTCGTATTCATCAATCTTTTCGCGAAAAATACTCAGTTCATCATTTACCGAAGGGTCTGGAGTCTGTCCGCTGAGTCTGCTTAGGATTTCGCCAAACTCCGCTGGGGTTATCTGCTGCTTGGCGTCGCTCAAAGCCAAGGCTGGCAAGGTGTGTACCTCCGTAAGGTACCCATCGAAGCCCAACTTTATCGATTTTAGCATAACTCGCTCTATTAGAGCAGCATCGCCACTGATGTGGCTTGGGTCGCAAAGCATTGGAATTTCGGGACGTTGACGCATAAACTCAAGCGGGATATGCCAAATAGGCGCGTTGCGATATATTGGGTCTGGAGACGAAAAACCGCGATGAACCGCTACAACGCGTTCTACTCCCGCTCTGAGCAGTCTATCGATGGCTCCAATCCAAAGCCTTAGGTCTGCAACGACTGGGTTTTTTACCAAAACCATTGGTTTGAAGTCAAGCTCCGCCAAAGAGTCCGCAAACTCCTGTACTGCAAAAGGGTTTGTGGTAGTTCTGGCACCAATCCACACAAAGTCCAAATTGCTCTCTTTGGCTCTCAGAGCGTGCTCTGCATTGGCAATCTCTGTGCCTATCTTCATACCAAACCTACGGCGAACCTCTACAAGCCACTCTATCCCTTGCTCTCCTACGCCCTCAAATGTGTCGGGTGACGTACGCGGTTTCCACAGACCTGCACGAAAGTGACTCACGCCACACTCTGCGAGTCCCTTAGCGGTAGCTAACACTTGCTCCTCGCTCTCTGCACCACACGGTCCTGCTATTACCAGACGTTCTGCCAACATATTTTCACCCATAAAAACTAAGCCATTCCTGCCTTTAGCAATCCTTTTTCTAAAAGCGATTTAGCGATGCTATCCAAGATACCATTGATAAATACATGACTCTTATCTGTAGAGTAGAATTTCGAAATTTCCACATATTCATTAATTGTAACACTAATAGGAATCAATGGAAACTCATAGAATTCGGCTATTGCCATTTGTAGCAACACTCTATCCATGCGGGTAATTCGCTCCAAGTCCCATTGTGGCACAAACTCAGATATAAGCTGGTCATACTTATCTGCATCTAGGAATGAACTATGAGCGAGTTTTTTCACAAAACTCTCCTCCTCTTCATCTTTGAACATAGGCAGTAGAGAGTAGCTCGCCACTTGGTCTTCTGGCAGACGCGATATTGTTTTAGAGACAAAGCTCAGGGTTACATCGAGGTCGTCAATCCAATAAATGGAGTGCTCTTCGAGGAACTCATCAAACTCATCGTCAAATATCTGTTTAGAGCGGAAAAACTTCTTCCAAAGAGCTCTATCCGTCTCAAAACCAGACGTTTCACTCTCTGTATGTTGTTGAAAAAATGTTGTGGATTTTAGTTTTTTGTAAAGACTTGTAAGTTCGTCTTCGTAGTGAGCGAACCATGAAAGCGAGTTGTCGCGTGCATAGAGCCTTAGAGCTTCATTCTCTGATAGCTTTGCTGAAAACTCCTGCGAGGCAAACTTTTCGATAGACTCTATCAAAGTTTTGTCTTTTAAGAGACGGCTCGAAACCACCTCAATCTCACGCTGAGCCATAAAAGTAAGCTCCTCTGGCAGTAGCAGTAGCAGGTGGTAGAGGTCGTAAGACTTTTTTAAGCTAAGCCTCAATTCATCATCAAATCTCTGTAGAGAGCTTTCGGCATTAGCCTGAGCATAAAGCACTTGAGCAATTTTTGTGCGAAGTAAAGAGCGTGTCAACATCTAATGTGTTTAATCAATTTTTTTTTGTATATTTAGCAATTTAAAGGAATGTAGAAATCTTACAAAACTAAAATCTCTACACTCCTTTGATTTTCAAAATATTATAATTAGATAGCTTTTCCGTCGCTACCCAATACGTTTTCTATTTTATGACGATAGAGACGTTCCATGCTGTCGCGAGCTGGACCAAGATACTTTCTTGGGTCAAACTCAGCTGGCTTCTCAGCCAATGTCTGACGGACAGCAGCAGTCATAGCAAGACGGCTGTCGCTATCGATATTTATCTTACAAACGGCAGACTTAGCAGCCTTGCGAAGTTGCTCCTCTGGTATGCCGATTGCATCTTTCAGAGCACCTCCGTATTTATTGATAATGGCAACTTGGTCTTGTGGCACAGACGACGAACCGTGAAGCACAATTGGGAAGCCAGGCAATCTACGCTCAACCTCTTCTAAGATATCGAAACGTAGTGGTGGCGGGATAAGTATGCCATTTTCATCTCTTGTGCACTGCTCTGGACGGAATTTATTGGCTCCGTGTGAAGTGCCGATAGAGATTGCCAAAGAGTCGCAACCTGTACGCTGTGCAAAATCCACAACCTCCTCTGGACGAGTGTAGGTGTGGTGTTCAGCCGAAACCTCATCTTCTACGCCTGCCAAAATTCCAAGCTCACCCTCTACGGTAACATCAAACTGGTGTGCATACTCTACCACACGACGTGTCAGAGCCACATTCTCCTCGTATGGAAGGTGCGAACCGTCAATCATCACAGATGAGAAGCCTGTCTCAATACAAGACTTACATGTCTCGAAAGTGTCGCCGTGGTCGAGGTGAAGTGCGATTTGAGGACGCTCCCAACCCAACTCTTTTGCATAAGCCACAGCTCCCTCCGCCATATAGCGAAGCAGTGTAGCGTTTGCGTACTGTCTGGCACCCTTAGAAACCTGAAGTATCACAGGCGATTTGGTCTCAGCCGCAGCCTTGATGATAGCCTGAAGCTGCTCCATGTTATTGAAGTTAAACGCAGGAATAGCGTAACCGCCTTTTATAGCGTTTTCGAACATCTCGCGGGTATTTACCAACCCAATTTTCTTGTAGTCAACCATATTTTACCTTATTTAGTATTAATTATTTGTAATCTATTCTATATTTACCTCTGCAAAGTTAACTAAAATAATTTAGAAATTCACCAACATAAAATGTTTTTATGACAAAAAAGATGAATGTTTACTAAAATGTAACAAACTTCGCAAAGTGCCTAAATCAAACTTCAAACTCTTTGCAGTTACGTTCATGACGACGGATAGCTAGTATCAAAAATACATTGAGCACAAAAAACTCAATAACTAGATACACCCAAAGTTGCTGAATAAGAATTGCAAAAAGCAGATACACAGACCTCCAATTGAAGGTAGTAAGATTTATAAGTGGCATAATCTCTCCACTTTTTTTACGCAATCTAAGGCGTACATCTTCCGGAAAATCTTCTCCATAACGCCCCCATAGCCTCTGTAAAAGTGCTTGGAACTGAGGTGTAATTTTGGTTTGTAGCGTTGTATAATAAACGTAAAGCCTATACAAAAGCTTGTTGATCCCGCGTGGCATGGCTTCGTATCTAGCCTTTATCTTTTCGAGCGACTCAAACTCCTCACCTTTCTTTTTTGAAGTAAAATAGAGATGAGCTGTTTTGTAATAGTCTGTAATGTTAGCCTGCACAAGATTCGAGAGTCCGGCAGCCCAAGCCATTGTCCAAGCCAAAGCAGATGAATCGAGCTCTACGGTCAGGCGTAAAGCAATACATATATATATTGCGATAAACCAAAAGTCTCCTGCCAGTCCGTCAAGAATTCTGCCCACCTCCGATTTAATCCCTGTGAGGCGAGCAAGCTGTCCATCAACGCAATCCAAAAGATTAGCAAACAGTAATATTGCAAATCCTGCAAGGTTTATCCAAATATTTTGGTAATAAAAAAATAGTGCTGCAAATACACCAATAAATATCGAAACAATTGTAACAATATTTGGAGTAATAGGCGTATTAGACAGCGACAGTGCTACTCTATAAGCCAACGGACGGTATATTTTTCTATCAAAGACATTCTCGATTTCGAGCAGTTTGAGCGAATCCTCAAATGTCTTAGTTTTAGGTAGGTTTTCTGTCATTGCAAAATTTTAAATTATCTAAAAAAATATATAATTGTTAAGATTTTATGAATTTTATTTCATTCTTCCACTCTGAAGTTTGTAGTCGTAGCTATGTCTTCCCTCTGCTCTAAAGTCTGTATGGTAACGTTCCAAAACATTACGAAACACCTCATTATACTTTGGAATAAAAAGGTCATTTTTTGCATATAGATTTTTCAAAATATCTTTGCACAAAGCCGAGGATTCCGATAAGTCTTGACTCTGCTTACCATCGAAGTTTGTACCTTTTACAGAGCCGGGGGATACATTGAGAATTACGTTAGAGGAACCTGACTTCTCGAGCTCTACATTTACGCTCTCAATAAACACCTTTAGAGCAGCTTTAGTGGCTGCATATACTGAGAAAAACGGAGACGACATAAAACCCGAAATACTTACCATTACACCAAAATAGAAATCTGAATTCTTATCTAGTAGCTTATAATAAAATCTCTTTGCAATACGCATCACAGGAATCGTATTTACTCCGAAATATAACGCGATATCCTCCTCCTTTATATCCTCAAACAGCGCCAAGCGACCAAATCCTGCAGAGATAAAGACTAACGAGGCGTCATCATGTTTATCAAACAGAGAATAATCGTCACTTGTAAGATCAAATTGGTAAAAATCCGCATTATCGGGTAACTGAAATGCTGGTGGGTTCTTATCTATTACCACTACACTCTTATACTCTCTGGCTAACTCACCAACCATGGCTAGCCCAATGCCGTTACTCCCACCGACTACCAACGCTTTATCTTTCTGCATAGCAATAAAATCCTATTTAGATTTTTTGAGCTCTGGTTTAGTTTTGCGCTGAACTTTAAGCGCATCATCGTAGGAGTCATGAATACTCTTTTTCAGATTAGAGGTAGATATACCCATTCCATAAGGAAAATAGAAAACTTCTACACCAAGTTCTTTCAGATAATCGTACTTTCCAAACCAATCGTCTCCCACCACAAAAGCATCTATATTTAGCTTTTTCACGATCTCGGTATGGTCGAGCGTGTGCTGTGGTATTACAATATCAGGAGTTTTTAGAGCCTCTATAATCTGCATCCGCTCATTAAATGGTACTGCAGGCTTGGCTTTGTATGAAGTCACTAACTCATCTGTAGAAACGCCCACTATTAGTATGTCACCTAAAGCACGAGCGTAATTTATCATCCGCAGATGGTTGGAATGAAAAAGATCGAATGTACCTGATGTGTAAACTATCGTCTTATTTTTGAACATAATCTATTAATTTTTATTTTCAACCCGCAAAGTTACGTTTTTATTTCGAAATAAAGTTAAAAAACTTATAATTCTATTCCAAACCTTAATTTCACAAAAAAAAGGTTTTATTTTTTGTCATATTGAGAAAATATTGTACCTTTGCCAATTCAATTAATATATTATTTGTTTAACAAAAAAATTAAAGAAAAAAGATGAATTTAAGTAACATCAAACCAGCAGAAGGCTCTGTTAGAGCCAACAAGAGATTAGGTCGTGGTGTTGCATCAGGCAAGGGTGGTACATCTACCCGTGGGCACAAGGGTGCAAAGTCGCGTTCAGGTTATTCACGCAAAATCGGTTTCGAGGGAGGTCAAATGCCTATCCAACGCCGTTTGCCAAAATTTGGTTTCAAACCTATCAACAGAGTGGAGTACAAGGCTATCAACTTGTTTGCTTTGCAAGCTTTGGCAGATAAAGGTATCACTGACATTTCAGTAAACACCCTTATCGAAGCAGGTATGATTACCAAAAAACAAAAAGTGAAAATCCTTGCAAAAGGTGAATTAAACTCGAAAGTAAATGTAGAGGCTCACGCATTTTCAAAGAGTGGCCAAGAGGCTATCGAAAAAGTGGGCGGAACAATTAAAATAGCAGAATAATGAGATTTATAGAAACCATTAAAAACATTTGGAAGATCGAAGACCTTCGCAATAAGTTAGGTATAACTATTTTGTTCATACTGATTTATCGCTTTGGTTCGTTCGTAGTGCTTCCTGGCGTTGATCCAACTACTTTGGCGAGTCTCAAGAGTCAGACTTCTGAGGGCTTGCTATCGTTGCTCAGCATGTTTTCTGGTGGTGCATTCTCCAACGCATCTATATTTGCGTTAGGTATAATGCCCTATATCTCGGCTTCTATCGTTGTACAACTATTAGGCATAGCTGTGCCTTACTTCCAAAAGTTACAAAGAGAAGGCGAGAGCGGAAGACGCAAACTCAATCAGATTACACGCTACCTGACAGTAGCAATCTTGCTTCTGCAAGCACCATCTTATTTGGTGAACCTAAAGGTGCAGGTTGGTCAGGCATCATAGCACGTTTACCTCAAGCAATAACTCAGGAGTTCATTGTAAAGATGACAGAGAACGGAGCAGGTGGTCCAATTATGTTCCTTGTTGAGTTAGTAATATTTGTTGTGGTAATAGGCGTTGCAATTCTATTGGTACAAGGTACACGCAGAATACCAGTACAATACGCAAAACGTGTGGTAGGCAACAAGCAATATGGTGGTGTCCGTCAATATTTACCTCTAAAGGTGAATTCTGCTGGAGTTATGCCTATCATCTTTGCTCAGGCTATCATGATGGTGCCAGTGCTATTTACTCTTGGCGATTCTGAACCAGGTGCTGTTACTCGTGCTCTTCTGAACACACAAGGCTTCTGGCACAACTTTATCCTTGCATTGCTTATCATTGCATTCACATACTTCTATACTGCGGTTACTTTCAACCACAACCAGATAGCAGACGAGATGAAGCGCAATAACGGATTTATTCCGGGAGTAAAACCTGGTAAGCAGACTGCCGAATACATCGACACTATTATGTCTAGAATAGTTCTACCAGGGTCTATATTCTTGGCTCTTATCGCCATATTACCTGCATTTGCACGTTTCTTTGGCATCACTACAGGATTTTCACAGTTCTTCGGTGGAACATCTTTGTTGATTCTTGTGGGTGTAGTATTAGACACTCTACAACAAATAGAGTCACATCTGCTTATGCGTCATTACGACGGTCTGATGAAGTCAGGTGCAAGAATTAAAGGACGTACAGGCTCGATGGCAGCGTACTAAGATTTAATTTTACTTATTAATTAATAAGGTAACGAGAATTGTTTTCGTTACCTTTTTTTGCTATTGTCACAAAAAAATCGTAAATTTGCAAACCATAAAAAAATAAGTAATAATATTATAAAAAATTATATGAAACAAATCATCACACCCGCAGAAGCGGTAGCAAAAATCAAAGATGGTATGACTATTCTTGCTGCAGGATTTCTCTCTACAGGCTCAGCATTGAGCGTTTGGGAGGAGCTGGCAAAGAGCGGAGTAAAAGACCTTACAATTGTCTGCAACGACACCACATTCCCCGACCGCGGTCATGGACTTTTGTTTGAAACCAAGCAGGTAAAGAAGCTTATCACCTCGTATCTGGGTGCAAACCCAATTTCGCAGTCACAGTATGCAAACGGAGAGATTGAGGTGGAGTTCTCGCCACAAGGTACGCTTGTAGAGCGTATTCGTAGTGGTGGAATGGGCTTGGGCGGCGTGCTCACCCCAACAGGACTTGGAACCCTGATAGAAGAGGGCAAGCAAAAAATAGAGGTAGATGGCAAGACCTATTTGCTCGAAAAGCCAATCCGTGCAGACATTGCTCTACTCGGTGCTGCTCGCGCTGACGAGGCAGGTAACCTCTACTACGAAGGCACATTCCGCAACTTCAACCCAATGATGGCAATGGCAGCAGATATCGTGATTGCCGAGGTAGAAGAGATTGTTCCAATAGGCTCTATCAAGCCAGAGGATGTACACACTCAGGGTATTTTGGTGGATTTTTTAGTAAAAGCAAATAAATAAATTAAAGATATAAATTAAATTATGGCAAAATCACTTATTAGACTTAGAATGTCGTCTCAGGACGCGCACTACGGTGGTAACTTGGTAGATGGAGCGAAGATGCTTCAGCTATTCGGAGACGTAGCAACTGAACTTTTAATCATCAACGACGGAGACGAGGGACTTTTCGTAGCTTACGACAATGTTGAGTTCTTGGCACCAGTATTCGCTGGCGACTACATAGAGGCAGTTGGCGAGATTACAGAGGTAGGCAATAGTAGCCGCAAGATGAAGTTTGAGGCTCGCAAGGTAATAGCACCTCGCACAGACATTTCGGCTTCAGCAGCAGACGTATTGGCTGAGCCAATAGTAGTATGCCGTGCGTCGGGCACTTGCGTTGTCCCAAAGAAGTGTCAGAGAAAGAACGCTTAATTTTATTATTTTTTAACCCAAAAAGAGAGAGGATTTTTACATGGATAAATTGATTATAACCGCCGCTATCTGCGGTGCTGAGGTTACAAAGGAGCAAAACCCTGCTGTGCCTTATACCGTTGAGGAGATTGTTCGTGAGGCAAAGTCGGCATACGATGCGGGTGCTGCTGTGATACACATTCACGTTCGCGAGGACGATGGCACACCTACTCAAGACCGCGAGCGTTTCCGCGTATGCATGGAC
>CAYFSY010000005.1:0-18596 GCA_964345905.1 uncultured Paludibacteraceae bacterium
TGAGCTATTACGTGGAGTGAAGGGCTTGCCATTGCCGTCTATCAGGGTAATAGGTTCGTTTATCACCTTGTCGCAGGGCCACATTCCCTCAGACATCGCTAAAGTGTAGATAAATGGCTTGACAGTAGAGCCCACCTGCCTTCTGCCTTGGGTAGCCATATCGTATTGGAAGTAGGTGTAGTCTGGTCCGCCGACGTATGCCTTTACATGTCCTGTGTTTGGCTCCATGCTCATAAAGCCTACACGAGCAAAGCTCTTTGCCCACAGCAGCGAGTCGCGTGGCGTCATCACTGTGTCTATCAGTCCGTCCCACGAGAATATGGTCATCTCCACAGGTTCGTTGAATGCCTTGATGATTTCAGGCTTGCTCATTCCGCCTGCCTTCATGACACGATAACGCTCCGATTGAACGATAGCACGCTCAATAAAACTCTCGATATCCTCTTTAGACATATTTGAGGGGAAAATTCCATTTTTACGGTTTTTCTTCTCTTTGAAAAAGTCTTTTTGCAACCCTGTGAGCCACTCACGCACAGTAGCCTCTGCATAAGCTTGCATGCGACTATCTACAGCGGTGTAAATTTTTAGTCCATCTTTGTACAGATCATACTTCGAGCCGTCAGACTTGCGAGTTTTTTCGATAAAACCATACAGAGGGTCTGTCTCCCAAGCCAAAGAGTCTAGATGATACTGTCCGTAAGGTTTCAGTTGCCAATCGGCATAGTTAGAAGGTTTTGGTTTTTTGGCATTCATACGAGTGCGTAGATACTCCCTAAGATACGGTGCCAAGCCTTGCTTGTGGTCAACTGACTGGAAGTCCACTCCGAGAGGTTCACTTTTATACTTCTCAAACTCCTCTTCGGTAATAAATTTATATTTTTTCATCTGACCGAGAACTACATTTCGGCGATTCAATGCACGCTCTTTGGTAGCCTCGCGACGACTAGCAGGGTTATATAGCGATGGGTTTTTACACATTCCAACCAACATTGCTGCTTGTGGCACAGTAAGCTTGTCTGGAGTTGTATTGAAGTAAACCTTCGACGCCATCTTGATGCCAACGGCATTGTTGATAAAATCAAAACGATTGAAGTATAGCGAAATAATCTCGTCTTTGGTGTATATACGCTCAAGACACACTGCAATAACCCATTCGTTGAGCTTTTGAATTACACGTTTAAAAATATTGCTAGCACGGTCTGTGTAGAGCATCTTAGCAGTCTGCTGGGAGATGGTAGAGGCTCCTCCACTCCTACCAAAAGATACCAAAGCACGAATAAGCGCTTTAGAGTCGATACCTGAGTGTTTATAAAAACGGATATCCTCTGTTGCTAGCAGTGCATTGATAAGGTTTGGAGAAAGCTCATCATAGGTTGTGCGTAGGCGGTTGTCTCGTCCAGAATAGAACGTGCCAAGCACCTGATTATCCGCAGAAATAATCTCTGTGGCGAACTTATTTTGCGGGTTTTCCAACTCCTCGATGTCCGGCACATAGCCGATAATTCCCACTGACATAGCAAAGAGTGTAGCCACTAACAGCAGTACACCACCGATAAACACTCCCCAAAACACCTTCAGGAAACGCTTTTTTGTATTATCATTCATAATATTTCAAAAAAATTTGATAAAACCGTCTGCAAAGGTAATGAAAATAATTGAGAGTTGAGAGTTGAAAATTATAGTTTAACCAAAATGGAGTCAGCTTTTTATTTAATAGCAACGTTTTTAATAAAAAAAGAGCCAACCCATATTGGATTAGCTCTTCCCTTATTAATCAAACTCTTTAATATCAATTGTGACGTATTGCTGCTTGAGCTGCTGCCAAACGTGCTATTGGCACACGGAATGGCGAGCATGAAACATAGTTCAAACCTACCATGTGACAGAACTCTACAGATGATGGCTCTCCACCGTGTTCTCCGCAGATACCGCACTTGAGGTCTGGACGAATCTCACGACCTTTCTTCACAGCCATATCTACTAGCTGTCCTACGCCATTGCGATCGAGCACCTGGAATGGGTCTGTCTTGAGGATTTTCTTCTCAAGATAAACTGGAAGGAAGGTAGCAATATCATCGCGGCTATAGCCGAATGTCATCTGAGTAAGGTCATTTGTGCCGAATGAGAAGAACTCTGCTGCCGAAGCGATACGGTTTGCTGTAAGCGCTGCGCGTGGTATCTCAATCATTGTACCAACCTTAAACTCAACGCTATCACCACGCTCCTCGAATAGCTTCTGAGCTGTCTGGCGGATAATCTTCTCTTGCTCAAGGAACTCATAGAGAATACCTGTTAGTGGAACCATTATTTCTGGTTTTGCATTAACACCTTTTTTCTTAAGATTCAAGCAAGCTCCGAGTATAGCCTTTGTCTGCATCTCTGTAATCTCTGGGAATGTATTTCCAAGACGACAACCGCGGTGTCCGAGCATTGGGTTTTGCTCGTGAAGCTTCTCTACGCGTTGCTTGATGTAGCTTAACTCCACTCCCATAGCCTCTGCCATCTCTTTTTGTCCCTTATCGTCGTGTGGAACAAACTCGTGTAGAGGTGGGTCGAGTAGGCGGACAGTTACAGGAAGGTCGTGCATAGCCTCGAATATACCCTCGAAGTCTGCCTGCTGATATGGAAGAATCTTAGCCAGAGCTGTACGTCTGCCCTCTTCTGTCTCTGCCAGAATCATCTCGCGCATTGCTCTGATTTTATCGCCTTCGAAGAACATGTGCTCTGTACGGCAAAGTCCAATACCTGTAGCACCGAAGTTACGAGCAACGATAGCATCGTGTGGAGTGTCTGCATTTGTGCGAACTGTCATGCGTGAATACTTGTCTGCAAGTTTCATCAGTTCGTTGAAGTCGCCAGAGAGTTCAGCCTCTTTTGTTGCAACCTCGCCCTCGTAGATGTCGCCCATAGAGCCATCAAGAGAGATGTAATCGCCCTCGCGGTAAACTTTTCCGTCAACCTCCATAGTCTTCTTAGCGTAGTCGATATTCAGAGTACCTGCTCCAGAAACGCAGCATTTACCCTTACCACGAGCTACCACAGCAGCGTGTGAAGTCATACCTCCGCGAGCAGTAAGGATACCAGCTGCAACAGCCATACCAGCAAGGTCTTCAGGAGAGGTCTCTACACGCACCATAATTACTCTTTCGCCCTTAGCTGCCCATGCAGCAGCATCGTCTGCGTTGAAGACAATCTTACCACAAGCTGCACCCGGCGAAGCAGCCAAGCCCTTAGCTATAACTTTTGCCTCTTTCAAAGCCTTTTTATCGAATATTGGGTGCAATAGCTCATCGGGCTTGTTGGGCTCAATGCGTAGAACGGCTGTCTTTTCGTCAATCATTCCTTGACGAAGCATATCCATTGCAATGCGAATCATCGCTGCACCTGTGCGTTTTCCGTTACGAGTCTGTAAGAACCAAAGCTTGCCCTCTTGTACGGTAAACTCCATATCTTGCATATCTTTGTAGTGGTTTTCGAGCTGAGTCTGCAAGCGGTCTAACTCTTTGTATATCTCTGGCATGCACTCCTCCATAGAAGGATATTTTGCAGCACGCTCCTCCTCTGAGACGCCTGCCAATTTTGCCCAACGCTGTGAGCCCTCTTTTGTGATTTGCTGAGGTGTGCGGATACCTGCTACTACGTCCTCTCCCTGAGCGTTGATAAGATACTCTCCTACGAAAATATCCTCTCCTGTTGCAGCGTCGCGAGAGAAGCACACGCCTGTTGCAGATGTGTCGCCCATATTTCCAAATACCATTGCCTGTACGTTAACGGCTGTTCCCCACTCTGCTGGAATTCCCTCCATCTTTCTGTAAAGGATAGCACGCTCGTTCATCCAAGAGTCGAATACAGAGCAGATAGCACCCCAAAGTTGTTCGTAAGAATCCTCTGGGAAGTTTTTTCCTGTCTGCTTTTTCACTGCAGCCTTAAATCTCACAACCATATCTTTCAGGTCGTCAACAGAAAGCTCTGTATCAAGTTTAACGCCTCTCTCCTCTTTGATTTGGTCGATGATTAGCTCAAATGGGTCGTGGTCGTTTTTGTTTGTTGGCTTCATACCAAGCACAACGTCTCCGTACATCTGTACGAAACGGCGGTATGAATCCCATACGAAACGTGGGTTTCCAGTCTTTTTGCTCAAACCCTCTACAACTTTGTCATTTAAGCCAAGGTTGAGGATTGTATCCATCATACCTGGCATAGAGGCTCTTGCACCCGAACGAACAGATACCAAAAGCGGATTCTCTACATCGCCAAACTTAGAGTTCATCAGCTCCTCCACATATTTTATTGCAGCCTCTACCTCAGGACGAAGCAGCTCTACTACTTTGTCTTTACCAATCTCGTAATATTCATTACAAGTGTCTGTTGTGATAGTGAAACCCGGAGGTACAGGCACACCTATCAGGTTCATTTCGGCAAGGTTAGCACCTTTACCACCAAGCAGATTTTTCATATCTGCCTTACCCTCAGCTTTTCCGTTACCGAAGGTGTAAATACGTTTTACATTACTCATACTTAAAATGTTTATATCTGTTTTTTTTTAAAATTTTCCAAAAGGTTTGCAAAGATACAAAAAAAATTAGACAATTCACACACGTATAGCACATTGAGTATAAAAATATTTTGTCACAACAATTAAAAGTGCTATCTTTACGAACTAAATAGAGAGTTTTTCAAGTAAAAACACTATGCTAAACTCTGCCAAAATGTCCTTATTTGCTTTTGGCACTCTATTTGATAATGTAGAAATAAGTGATTATAAATTTTTTGAAACAACAAAGGAAACATTATAAATGGCAAATCATACAGAAAATCTTAAAAGCGTGCTTAGATATAGTTGGGAAGAGGCCGATAGACTCGGCGACAAGTATGTCAAGCCCGAACATATACTTTTGGCTATCTTTCGTCTGAGGGAGTGTCGTGCAATGCACCTGCTCCGTCAGCTAAAGTTTGATGTAGACAAAGCCAAGCAGTCTATCGACCAGACATGCCTGCCAGACCCGCATCAAGACCCCATGGCTCCGCCGCTGCTGAAACCATCTACCGAAAACATCATTCGCATAGCCTCGCTAGAGGCTCGTAGCGAGCAGAAGGAGGAGGTTGGCACAGAGCATATCCTGCTGGCAATCCTCAAGGAGGGCACGTCGTTTGCTTCGGCTATCCTGACGAGCAACAACGTCAGCTATCCTGTTGTGCGCGAGATGATTACAGAGAAAGAGTCCACTCCAAGTGCGCAGTTTGAGTTTGACGAAGAGGATGAGGACGACGAAGATAAGCCACAGAGCAATATAGGCAAAAAGACCAAGCGGAGAACTGACAAAAAGTCGCAATCCGACACTCCTGCCTTAGATAACTTTGGCAAGGACCTTACGCTCTACGCCTCGCAAGATAAGCTAGACCCAATCGTAGGACGAGAGGTGGAGATAGAGAGACTGGTGCAGATACTTTCGCGCAGAAAGAAAAACAACCCCGTATTGATAGGCGAGCCCGGTGTGGGAAAGACCGCCATAGTAGAGGGTTTGGCACTTAGGATTGTTCAGAAAAAAGTATCGCGAATACTTTACGACAAACGCATCGTGGCTCTAGATATGGCTTCGCTTGTGGCAGGCACCAAATATCGCGGACAGTTCGAGGAGCGTATTCAGGCGATAATGCAGGAGATAGAGCGGAATCCGCACATTATACTCTTCATCGACGAAATCCACACGATAGTAGGTGCGGGAAGCGCTTCGGGTTCGCTCGATGCGGCTAATATCCTGAAGCCTGCTCTATCGCGTGGCGAGCTACAATGTATCGGTGCTACAACTCTGAATGAGTACCGCGAAAGCATCGAGAAAGATGGTGCTTTGGAGCGTAGATTCCAGAAAATAATCGTGGAGCCTACCACTGAGGAGGAGACCATGACGATTCTGAAAAACATAAAAAACCGCTACGAAGACCACCACCAGGTGGTTTACGACGACGAGGCTTTAGAGGCTTGTGTAAAGCTGACAGGTCGCTATATCTCAGACCGCGCCTTCCCAGATAAAGCTATTGATGCTTTGGACGAGGTGGGTTCGCGTATCCGCATAAAAAACATAAAGGCACCGCAGAGCGTAGAGCTGCTGGAAAAGCAGGTGCAGGAGCTCGAAGTGCAGAAAAACGAGGCTGCTCGCCAGCAAAACTTCGAGTCGGCGGCTCAGATTCGCGACAAAATCGTAGAGCTAAACGCCGAGATTGACCGCTTACAAAAAGAGTTTGAGCAGGAGGAGAACAAAAACCGTCCGCACGTTACGCTCGACGACATAGCTCACACGGTAGCCATGATGAGTGGTGTGCCTATAAAGCGTTTGGAGGAGTCTGACAACCAACGTCTGCTAAAGATGGATAGCCAGCTTGCAGGCAAGGTGATAGGACAAGACAAGGCAATTTCTACCGTAGTGAAGGCTATTCGCCGCAACTCGGTGGGGCTGAAAGACCCAAGCCGTCCGATTGGCTCGTTCCTATTCCTCGGACCTACGGGTGTGGGTAAAACTCTTTTGGTAAAAAAGCTCGCTGAGGCTGTATTCGGCAACGAAGATGCTGTTATCCGCGTAGATATGAGTGAGTTTATGGAGAAATATAGCGTCTCTCGCCTTATCGGAGCACCTCCGGGATATGTAGGCTACGAAGAGGGCGGACAGCTTACCGAAAAGGTTCGTCGCAAGCCATACTCTATAGTGCTGCTCGACGAGATAGAGAAGGCACACCAAGATGTATTTAACATACTGCTACAGGTGATGGACGAGGGCAGGCTTACAGACAGCCTAGGCAGGAAGATTGACTTTAAGAACACAATCATCGTGATGACCTCAAACGTAGGTACACGACAGCTAAAAGACTTCGGCAGAGGCGTAGGCTTTACGTTGCCAAACCAAGAGGAGTCTAACGAATATGCCAGCTCCATAATCAAGAAGGCTCTCTCGAAGACCTTCTCGCCAGAGTTCCTAAACCGTATCGACGAGATAGTGATGTTCGACCCACTGAGCAAGGAGTCGCTCTACAAGATTATCGACGTGGAGCTATCGATGCTCAAAGAGCGTCTGCTCGGCAGAGGCATCACGCTGAAGCTCACGAAGGAGGCAAAAGACTTCCTATTCGAGCGTGGCTACGATGCAAAGTTTGGAGCTCGTCCGCTGAAGCGTGCTATCCAGAACTATGTAGAGGACACTCTCTCGGAGGCGATGCTTGCAGGCGAGGTGAAAGACAATCAGACCGTTACGCTTGTGCTAAACAAAGAGAAAAACGGACTGAAGGTAAAGTAACGTTTAGTGAATCGTTGAAGTGTAATAAAAAAGGACAGACTCTTGGGTTTGTCCTTTTTTTTGCGACCCTTGTGGTAAAAATAGTTAAACCGCAAAAAACGCAAGCATTTTTCAACTATCGTATTAGCAAACCTTTTTGATTATTATTTTGGCGAAGTTTTTTAGAAATCTCTTGCGAGTCTATTGTTTTCGGGATTTGTTTTATCAAAAACTATCATAATTGTATTGCCTATCGAAATTTTTTCACTTGCAGGATAATATCTCCAACTACCTTGACATTTGCTACTATCAACAAAAAAAATATAATTTACATAATCTGCATTTTTAACGTATCCAAAGCCATTTACTACAGCATTTGCATATTCAAAATTTTTATTCAACGATATTTTGTTAATAATTGCTTTTGTTAGTACATAGGCAACAAAAGTCCAACCTATAATAACAAATAGCCCCATAAAAATATTTTTTATTTTTTCATTCTGTTGTGGATTTATATGTTTTTTGATGGTTCAAGATAACTTTAGAGGATTTTTTCTCAAAATTTTCAGCAAAGTTAGGAAAAATTATTTTAACTCAAACAGACAATTGTTTATAAAAACTATGGATATTCAAATCCGTAAGAAAACTTTACTAGTTTGTTGTTTTTGAAGTAGTAAGATGCCGAATATCCTACTCCGTTGCGCTCTAGAAATCTCGACTTGTAGTTCTCTCCATCAAACTTCTCTCCTTCTGATATTTGGTAACGCATTATACTAAAACCATCAGATTTTGTCTCTACAAAACGGCTGCCCTTTATTTTTCTGACCTCTTCTTTGTGCATTCCCAAGTGTATGCCACTTTCTGTATAAAAGTTTTCAAAATTACTTTTATTTGGAATTTTATATTGAATATCACGCACATAACCTATCTCGAAAACATCAAAACTATTTAACGAACTTCCCGCAAAAATTGTCATCTTTATATATTGGGTTTCGTCTTTACTGACAAAATAGACGTATGGAAAGTAGTCCTCGTCGCTTATCATCAAACTTTCGGTATTACCTATGTTTCTGATAATAGACGTTTCGTTATTGAGAAACAAAATGTTGTTTATGGTTGTATCCGGCACAAATACAGTGTCATAAGGCATATAAGCCCATTGTTTTTTTACAGTCTCAGAAGCTGATGTACTATCTGGCTCTGTATCTTTGCTTGGGATATGGCAATTGCCACAACTACAAAACAGACACAATAGAAGTATTGATATCAATTTATTCATAATAACTGTTTTTAATTATTTGACTTGTTGCAAAATTTCATCTTTGAAAATATATTTGAGAGTTTGATTGTCAAATGTATAACGTACAATGTTTGATAATTGGGTTTTACTTGTTTTTATATCTAACCTGTCAAAAGGAATTCTGTATATTTCCCAAGCGTTGGAAAAATTGCTTTCATAAATTAGAAAATATACAGATGCCCCATAAGTCGAGCCAAAAACAGAAGTTGGTAAGACATACACTCTTTTATTTTTTTCAAAAAAGACAGTGTCTAAGCTTATATTTTCATCAACAAAAACAATATTTCCTTCCCCAGCAATAGACGAAATTTGGTTGTGCCATTTTGTTTGTAGCATTACATAATTATCAACCTCATTTTGAAGTATATCAAGCGAGGCAATACTATCTTTGTCTAAATAGTACGTTTTAACAAGTTTCAAAACACCGGTATCCTCTGTTTGATTTATCACTTTATCTTTGTTTTGTGATTGACCTATGCAACTTGACAGAGCTAAAAATAGCAACAAAAAAAATACTATTTGTTTCATAATTACTTCCTTTAAGTTTTTTTATTGCCTACAAAGGTAGGAAAAATTCTTGATTTATAAAACAAAAAAACGACCCCTAAAGGTCGCTTTTCGAAAGTGGAGCTGACGGGATTCGAACCCGTGTCCAAACAAGGAAGCAATATGCTTTCTACACGCTTATCTTCGCCTTGGGTTTTCGTGCTGTGGCAAGACCGAAGCCACCAACCGCAGCCTTATCTGCTAAATTTTCAGACGAGCTTTCGCAGCCAAGCCGTCCTATCCCTGATATTCCTACACCTCTGAACCAAACCGCCTCAAGGAGAGGGCATTTGAGAGATGTCTCGGCGAGGCACCTTGTGCCTACAAGCTGAAGCCTAAAGTACTAAACTTCCGTTTAGGCAGCGAGAGCGTAAGTATTTTCGCCAGTTATAATTTGCCGTCTATGATTAAAGTGCTATCCGACAACGCACTGCGTGCTTACATACCTCCTCTACTTGCTGTCAAAACCAAACAGCCCCTATTTATTTTCTCCGTAGAAAAGTGTTGCAAAGTTACAAAAATTTCTCCAAACAGCCACTACAAGCCACCAGCCTACTTAGATACAGGCATATTCAGCCAAGGGATCTGAGTAGGACTCAACCCAAGAATCTGCGCGATAGCCTCTACATCCATGCTTGCACGTGGACGGACTTTCAGCCCAACTGCCGAGCAGTAGATGGCTATATTCTGAGAGACTATCCCTGCATCTATGGAGCTCATGCTCACTATCCGCTGCATCTGCTCGGAAGGTTGCTCCGCCTTGCGCGAGGTCATCTCGTCTTTTACCCTATCGTACTGGGGAAATTTAGAGATGTCTGCCACCAGCAGGATGTTTGTAGGAGCGTCATTTGCCTGCCTGCCGTTGATATGATGGCGAATATCTTGGTCGGTAACCTTCACCAGCTGGTGCTTTGCAGCATCGTAGCGATAGACCCCGCCCGCTTCGCACACATAGATATCTATCTCCTGTGAGTTCAGAGCCGAAGGAGCCGTACGCTTGCCCGACTCTGGTCGGTTGATACCATTTGCCACAAAGAGCAGGTCTGATAGCTCCTGATCCGATATCTTACTATCTGTAAACTCACTAAGAGCCGCGGACTTGCGATCCTCGAAAGCCTGCATAACGTCAGTTTTCAGTCTCTTGCTACGCTCTGGCAGCTTGCGAACCTCTTGCCCAGCCACCGCGTTGCAGAAGATAACCGCAAGCAGTGGTAGTAGAAATATTTTTTTCATCGTCTTTTTATCCTTTATCTTCCTAAAAAATTATCTCCCCTTCAATATACCTCTCTCTGAGGATTTTATAAATGAGATTATCTCGTTTTTGATTTCAGACTCAGGGAAGTCGTTTTCGATATACTTCAGAGCGTCAGAGACTATAAAGTCCGACTGGAAAATATATCTGTAGATGTTGCGAGCCTCCTCTATCTGAGCGTCTGTAAAGCCTCTGCGACGTAAGCCAACGTGGTTTACTCCTGTGTAGGCGATCGGTTCGCGTGCCGCTACAATGTATGGCGGGATATCTTTGTTTACCAATGCTCCACCCTGAATCATCACGTGTTTGCCAATCTTGGTAAACTGGTGTATCAGCGCTCCGCCACTGATTATAGCGTAGTCGTCCACCTCTACCTCGCCTGCAAGCTGCACAGCGTTTGACATTATGATGTTGTCTTTCAGCACGCAGTCGTGAGCCACATGGCAATAAGCCATTATCAGGCAGTTGTTGCCAATCCTTGTGGCTCCGCGCGAAACGGTACCTCTACTCAGCGTGGTAAACTCGTGTATCATATTGCCGTCGCCAATCTCAAGCCACGTCTCCTCGCCCTTGAACTTCAGGTCTTGGGAATCACAGCCTACTACTGCCGAGTTGTAAATCTTATTATTCTTTCCCATGCGAGTGTTTTTCACAATTCTCGCACCAGACAATATAATGCAGCCATCGCCTATCTCTACGTTCTCTCCAACGGTTACAAAAGGCTCTATTACTACATTTTCTCCAATCTTTGCACTTGGATGTATTATACTCAGTTCACTTATCATTTTCAACTATTTTTTTCAAAAATGTAACATTTGCTTAACGCATGCAATACTCAAGACGAATATTGTAGCAAAATGTTGCATTCAATAAAAAAAGTACAAACCTTTATTTGTTCTTTACAATTTGAGCCATCATCTCTGCCTCGGTTGCTATAGCTCCGTTTACAAACACATAGCCTTTGATAGTAGCCAACCCACGACTGATAGGCGTAAGCAGACCTGCTTTCATTATCATCACGTCTCCTGGTACCACCTTCTGGCGGAACTTCACGTTGTCTATCTTCAGGAAATATGTAGAGTAGTTCTCTGGGTCTTCAACTTGATTTAGCACATAGATACCCATCGACTGCGCTAACGCCTCTATCTGCAACACGCCTGGCATTACAGGCTCATCTGGGAAGTGTCCTATGAAGTGCATCTCGTTGTATGTTACGTTTTTGATAGTAACAATATGCGATTCGCCTACCTCCATCACCTTATCTACCAATAGGAATGGGTAGCGGTGTGGTAGAAGCTCTTTTATGCGATTGATATCCATAATTCCCTCCGAAGCCAGATTTACAGCAGGCACGAACACGTCATGGCGACGGATCTCTTTACGAATCTGCTGTGCAAATGCTGTGTTTACTGCGTGTCCCGGACGTTTTGCTATGATTCTACCCTTTAGCGGACGACCAATCAGAGCAAAGTCTCCGATGAGGTCCATAAGTTTATGACGCGCTGGCTCGTTATCAAATAGCAAATCTGTATTGATATAGCCTAGCTTTTTTGCATCTGGAGTGATGTCTTGTCCCATAAGAGCTGCGATACGATTTAGCTCCTCTTGTGGCACCTCACGATCGTAGATTACCAGAGCATTATCGAGGTCACCACCTTTTATAAGATTGTTTTTCAGTAGTGGTTCAAGTTCACGAACAAACGCAAATGTGCGACAAGGAGCAATCTCCTCAGCATACTCCTCCACGTCTTCCATTATAGCATATTGGTTGTTTAGCACAGTAGAGTCGTAGTCTATCAATACCTGCACAGAGAAATCCTCGTCAGGCAGAAGCGTGATAGATGACTGCTTATCATCTGAGTAGAAAACCATTTTTTGAGTAATGTAGTAGTAGTTTTTCTCTGCCTTCTGTTCTACACAACCCACTTCTTGGATTTTCTCTACAAAAAACTTAGCGCTTCCATCTAGGATAGGCACTTCTGGTCCATCGAGTTCGATCAGACAATTGTCAATACCGAGAGCGTAAAACGCAGACATACAATGCTCTGTAGTAGAGACAGTAGCCTCTCCTCGCTTCAATACCGTACCGCGCTCTGTGTTAAACACGTGTTCTGCCAACGCTGGAATTTGAGGACATCCCTCAAGGTCTTTGCGACAAAAGATTATACCAGTATTCTCTTTGGCTGGTTTGGCAGTCATTGTTACGGTTTTGCCTGTATGCAAACCTATGCCAGATAGTGTAAATTCCGATTTTATCGTTTTCTGCTTTGACATATCTATTAAAATTATTATTATTGGTTACTTATTTAATTTTTGGTTTCACAAACCAAGTTTCGTTTATTGTAAAATTAATTGCCATCTTAAAATAATCCTCTTTTATCAGATTATTCCTGCGAGTTCCAAGTCCTCCGTATTCAAAATTGACATTCAACATGCTTTTTATAAAGCGGAAGGGGAACCCAAATCCCATTGTTATGGAGTAGTCATTGATTTTGTGATTGTTGACCTTTGCATACGATTGCGAAAAGCTTCCGCCAAATCGCCACATCATCCTGTCTATATACTTCTGTCCTTGTGGACGGTTTACAAACTCTAAACCAGCCGCTAAACGTATTCTATCGCTAAAAACATCTGTCTTATTGTTGAACTTAGACTTAGAAAACTGCTGAAACTGAGCATCAAGGCCAATATTCCAACGATTTTCGATATTATAGCTAAATCCTAATCCATATGTATTTGGCAACTGGAATGCATTTGAAAGTGTATCTATAACAGTATCTACACCCTGTGTAGTAATGGTATATGTAGAACCGAGCCTATGCTGAAACTCATAAACAGCTCCGATAATCAATCTATCTTTATTTTGCCTCAAAGGCTGGTAGTATTGTAGTCCTAATCTAAGATTTAGTCCATTAACTTTAAGATTAGACGTTGAATATATCTGATATGCATTTCGGTTATCTGAAAATGTAGTATAAAGTGCTCTATTATCGTTGACTGAGCCAAACATATAATAGCCATTTACTCCTAACGAAAGTCTTTTGAACAACTCGAAAGACATTCCTAAATAGACTTGTGAGATGCCACCAGTACCACTGAATATCTGAGAGTTCTTAGTCAACACAGAGTCGTTATTTGATGGTATGTATAGCGAATCTTTAGTGCCAAAATTATAGCCTGAAAAAGAATATGGGATGAGTCCTACACTCATACCCATCCAGCGAGTAACAGGAAACTGCATTGCAAAATAGTCTATATTTGCAGTAAATGCACGGTATCTACCCTGATTAGAAGAAAAATTGGTGAGCAACCCCGAAAATCCCACCTCAAATAAAAACGAAGTGGAGTCTATCTCTGAGTAAGCTGCTGGGTTAGCTGGATTTATTGTACTTTTACTTCTAAATCCTATACCTATTCCACCCATTGCACCGGTTCGTCCAAAGCTTGCATCTACCAATTTGCCATATCCAAAGCGTGTGTATGGCGAATTTGTGTTGTTTTGTGCTACCACTCCAGTTGTTGCCATTGCTATGGCTAGTAGCGTAAATAATATACTTCTTTTTATCATATTTTATAAAAAACTGATTCTTATTGTTTTTCTTGTCCTAGTATTGAGTTAATTACATGATTTAACCCAATTGCTACAAGATTTTCTTTTACAAAGTTACGAGGTTTTATTGAATCTGCAAAATAATCTGCCTCACCACCGGTAAGAATTACTTTAACCTCTGGATACTCCTGCGAAACTCTCTGCAACTATTCCCCAGTAAGCTCCATTTAAAATAGCATCGTGGGTGTTTTTACCTATGAACGTATCTGGCTTTTCCTCTATTGACACAAGTGGCAAATTGGCTGTATAATCATGCATTGCATTTAGTCTCATATAGAGTCCTGGAGCAATATTGCCTCCACAAAAAGTACCATCACGAGTTACTAAATCGTAAGTCACACATGAACCTATATCGATTACCAAAAGATCGCTATCTGGCTCTAGTGTCAGTGCTCCAATAGCCTCAGCCATACGATCTTTCCCCAAAGTACGTGGAGTATCATAAGCGATTTTCAGCTCCTTGTATGTTTTATAATTAAACTCAATAAAATTGCTTTCTCTCTCTAAAAAAAGCGTAACGTCTCTCCTACTCCAAGATACAGAAGAGACTATAGAGTTATCTATCTGGTATTGTTTGAAAAAGTCTTTTAAAAAAGGCAGAGACAATGTATCTTTCGACACAAAGTCTATCATCTTATTATCCTGAAAAACAGCAAGCTTTACCAGGGTATTCCCCATATCTATTACCAGATTTGTCATTTTTTCTCTTTATTTTAATCTATTTAGAAAAACTCAAATAAACTACTCTATAACACTAAGGTCTATCTCTTCTTTTTGTGAGTCGATAAACTTATATTGCAGGAATCCTAGCGACTGCATTGGAACAAACTTTATCTGCCAAGAGTATTTCGCTCTCCACTTCATCTTCAGCGAAGGGAATCCTTTTGATATATACGCTTCTACAAATGGGTGCAGACAAATTGTTAGATTTTTCACCTCTAAGGTTTTCATAACTTTCTCTATCTTTTCCTCAATTTGCGCTGTCAGAAGTATCGAAGGACGCGCTTTACCCGTTCCAAAACAGGTCGGACAAGTCTCCTCGGTACTGATCGCTACGGTTGGACGAATTCTCTGGCGGGTAATCTCCATCACACAAAACTTACTGAGTGGCAGTATATTATGCTTAGCAGGATCTCTACGCATAAGCTCTACCATTTTATCGTAAATTTGCCGCATGTTCCCTTTCTGTGTCATATCAATAAAGTCTATCGCTATGATACCACCAATATCTCTCAGACGTATCTGACGAACGATCTCCTCCGCTGCCATAAGGTTTACCTCTAGCGCATTATCCTCTGCTGTTTGTGTAGCTCTCACTCGGGTTCCGCTATTTACGTCTATAACAAACATTGCCTCTGTTTGCTCAATAGTGAGGTAAGCGCCACGCTTAAATGGCACTATTCTTGCAAATGAAGTTTTTACTTGGCGAGTAACCCCGAAGTGGTCAAAGATGGGGATGGCGTCATTGTAGAGCTTGACTATTCCAACCTGTTCAGGAACAATCATTTCCATATAGTCGCGAATCTCATCGTAAGTCTTCTTGTCGTTGACATGGATAGACTCGTAGTCGCTATCTAAAACATCTCGAATAATAGACAACACACGACTACTCTCTTGCAACAAAAGTCCTATCCCCTTACTTTTGCGTAGGCTGTCGAGAATTTTATCCCAGCGAACTTTTAGGTAGTTCATCTCATTATCAAGCTCGGCTACCTTCTTGCCCTCTGCACTTGTTCGTATAATTACGCTAAAGTTTTTTGGCTTTATGCTATGAACCAACTGACGCAGACGTACACGCTCCTCTTTTACTTTTATTTTACTAGAGACAGATGTTGCGTTATCTGTGCTTGGTATCATCACCACAAATCTACCCGCTATCGAAATTTCACCCGAGAGCCTTGCTCCCTTTGTAGAGATAGGCTCTTTGGCCACCTGCACCAGTACCTGCTGTCCAACGGTGAGAACTGAACGAATCTGTCCTTTCTTGTCGAGTGGGGGTAGCTTTTCGAATTTTGGCACTCTCTTGCGGTCATTAAGCACCTTCTGAACAAAACCATTTATGGTAGGGAAGTCTTCTCCAAGATCGTGATAATGTATAAAGGCTTCTTTATTGCCACCAATATCTATAAATGCAGCATTCAGCCCAGTCATTATCTTCTTGACTCGCCCTAGATATATGTTGCCTACGTCGTAAGTCTGATTAAGATCATCCTGAGCATAATCTACCAGCACTTTATCTTCTAAAAGTGCTATTGAGACCTGCTCTTTGCTTACATCTATTATTAAATCCTTCATAAAACCTGTAAATACCACTAACCCAGAGCACATTATCACCTAAATGCACTAGCTGTCAAGACAACATACTTACCTCTATCTTTTTTCCAAAAAAAACAAATTTAAAGTTTCCTTTCAAAGCAAAGTGTCGCTCTAAATTTGTTTTTTTTTCATACCTCATAAAAGATAAATAAGGACATCACTTCTTCTTCTTATGTCTATCCCTTCTTAGTCTCTTTTTACGTTTATGAGTAGACATTTTATGTCTTTTTCTTTTCTTTCCGCTTGGCATAATTATATAAATTTATTCGTTAAACTTTTTATATTTTCATCTGTAAATCACTTCAACTTCTTCACCATGTTTGTAAATTCCTTAGAAGGCTTAAACGAAGGAATTTTGTGTGCAGGAATATTGATAGTAGTATTTTTTTTTATATTTCTAGCGGTCTTAGCAGCCCGTTGCTTTACCACAAAACTACCAAACGTTCTCAAATAAACGTTTTCTCCTTTGCCCACAGCACTTTTGATAGTTGACATCATTACCTCTACAACCTGCAATACCTCTTCTTTGGTAATGCCAGTCTTCTTACTAATCTCATTTACTAAGTCTGCTTTTGTCATTTTTTTTCTTATAAAAATTAAAATATTATACAATGTAGTTATTCTCAAACTTTTAAGAGTGCAAAGTTATACTTTTTTTTTGGAATGGCAAAAAAAATCTTCTTGTACATCCTAAAAATGCCCTATATACTGCACATATTTACATTATAAAAAAAAAGAATGTATAGTGAAATAACCGAATCTTTCTAAAAAATCCTTTTTTTTTTCATACCTTTGCAAATTGAATTTATTACATACGATAAAAGAATAAAAGATAAAATGAAAGTTGCTTTTTTGCTTGGCAGCCTCAACCGTGGAGGTTTAGAAACTCTGCTACTAGACGTATGTCGGAGTCTTAAGGAGGAAGACTTTGAGGCTATTGGTGTATATCGCAAAGGTGGTGTACTCGAAGAGCAATTCCTGCAGTCTGGAGTGGAGTTTAACAAAATTGCAACTACTAAAAACCCACTATCTTACTTGCTTAGGCTACGAAAGCTTATTAAAGCAAAAAACATCGACATCATCCATGCACAGCAACCAATTGATGCTCTATATGGCTACCTGGCATCCATAGGACTCAATACAAAACTAGTGCTCACCCTCCATGGATTTAATTTTTCGGCAAAAGATAAATTATTAAAATTTATTTTGAAAAAAACTGATGAAAACATATACGTTAGCAACTATCAAAAAGACTTTTACATACAAGAATTTGGACTCAATACCACTAAGCAAAGTGTTGTTTATAATGGTATTGATTTTGCAAAGTTCTCTGTAGAGCCTACAGAAGAAACTCTTCGCAAAGAGCTAAATATTGGAGACGACAAACTACTACTCGGCACTGTAGGCAACTTCAATGAAGTAAGAGACCAAATGACTATTTGCAGATTTCTAAAACTGCTCAAAGCAGAAAATATAGACTTCCATTTTGTATTTGTGGGAAAAAGGGTGGAGAGCTCGCCTAAGCGCTTCGATGACTGCGTAGAATTTTGTAGCGAAAATGGCATAATAGATCACGTCTCATTTCTAGGTGTTAGACAAGACGTACCACAGATTCTACCACAATTAGACTCATTCATATACTCTACAGATCATGACACTTTTGGCATAGCGCTTGTCGAAGCAATTGCAAGCGGAAAGCCTATATTTGTCAATGACTGGATCGTAATGAGAGAGGTTACAGAAAATGGACTGACTGCAAACATCTACAAAACTAAAGACGAAGAAGATCTATTTGACAAGTTTATTGCGTTTCTGCAAGACAAAGAAAAACACTTTGCAAAAGCTGAAATCTCTGCAAAACATATTAAAGATAAATTTAGTATCGAGAACCATATCAAATCGTTAAAGTTTAGATTTTCACAGATTTTAAACAACTAGAAGTTTTTTCATTGAATTAAATTATGCTAAATTATTTTCCAAAATTTATTACTAGAGGAGCTATTACATTGTATTTAATATCGCTTATAGCGATGTTTGTGCTTTTTACACAATACACTATGCGTCCTCTTTGGATAGTGTTTGGTATAGCACAAGTTATAGGCTTTTTCTACTTTACCAATATACTATCCAAGCGTTGGGCAAACTACTCCCCAAAGCTTTTCGAAAAAAAACTCTTGTATACAGCATTAGCATTAAGACTAGCATGGGTGATTATCAGCTACTTTTTATATCAAAAAATGACTGGTGTACCATTCGAGTTTGATGCAGCTGACGCTATGGCATACGATGCTATGGGCAAAGCGGGTG
>CAYFSY010000005.1:18606-21701 GCA_964345905.1 uncultured Paludibacteraceae bacterium
TGGGTATTTCTGATACCGGCTATGCATGATATCTCTCTTTAGTTTACTGGATTACAGACAACAGCATTCTATCTGCACGAATTCTAAAAGCCATTTGGGCTACTCTTATGTGCATCCTAGTATATCGTCTAGCAGTAAGAAATTTTGGAGAAAAAATTGGTCGTATAGCAGCTATTATATGCATGCTTTTCCCAAATTTCATATACTACTGTGGTCTACACCTAAAAGAGACCGAAATGATATTCCTTACTGTAATTTTCTTAGAAAGAGCAGATCATCTACTTAGATCTAGAGACTTTAGCTTCAAAAGTATATCTTTGACACTACTGATAGCGGCACTACTATTTACATTCCGTACAGTCCTTGGAGCTGTAGCTATACTCTCTGTAATATCTGCTGTAGTATTTACATCCGAAAGAGTGTCTAGATGGGGCAGACGCATATTTGTAGGTTTTTTGTTAGCTTTAGTCATTGCTTTTTTCGCTGGAGGAAAGATCGCCAGCGACATTAGTGACCTATGGGAAACAAGAGAGGAGAATCAGCAAGTTGGTCTGGAGTGGCGAGCTAATCGAGAGGGAGGTAATGAGTTAGTTAGGTATGCATCAAAATCTATTTTTCTGCCTGCGATATTCATAATCCCCTTTCCCACTATGGTAAATATAGAGACTCAACAAAACCAACAATTAATTCATGGTGGCTATGCTATTAAAGACATACTTTCATTTTTTCTATTATTGGCCATATTTTTAATTGTTTTTCAGCAAAAACGATGGAAAGACTTCACTCTTTTAGAAGCATTTTTAGTAGGCTACCTAATAGTAATCGCACTTTCGAACTTTGCGCATTCAGAGCGCTTCCATCTACCTGCCATACCTGTATACATGATGTTTGTAGCCTATGGCATAGCACACATTAATGTCAGAAATAAAAAATACTTTCAACCATATTTAGTACTTTTATTCCTAATATTCATTGCTTGGAATTACTTCAAACTCCGTGGTAGAGGTTTAGTTTAAAACATATTAATCATGAAAGTTTTAATAGTTTGTCGGAGTAAAAACGGTAAGATCTCTCCATTTATATCAGAGCAGGTAGATTTTATCAAAAAAAATGGCATAGAGTGTCAGTACTTTTTTATCAGCAGTAGCGGAATCAAAGGGTATCTTAAGACTCTTAAATCAATGAAAGCAAAAATCAATTCTTTTCAACCTGATTTGATTCACGCCCACTATGGGCTATCTGGACTACTAGCCAACCTTCAACGCACCACACCGGTAGTTACTACATACCACGGCAGCGACATAAACCTACCAAAAGCCTTTCGGTTATCTAAATTTGCGATCCGTCTATCGAAATACAATATATTTGTTTCGCAAAAAAATCTCGATAAATCTTCGAAGTACAGCAAAAAGCTCACTCTTATTCCTTGTGGGGTAGATACAAACTTTTTTTCACCTATTGAACAAAGTAAAGCTAAAGCCATGCTACAGTTTACAAGTAATAAAAAAAGAGTGCTTTTCGCTGGAGCATTCAGCAACAATGTAAAAAACTCCAAGCTAGCAATGGAGGCAATAAGCCTGTTGGAGAACATAGAGTTGATCGAACTAAAAGGATATACTCGCCAGCAAGTAGTACATCTAATGAACGCTGTAGACGTATGCCTTATGACGAGTTTTACAGAAGGCTCACCACAGTTCATAAAAGAGGCTATGGCATGCAACTGTCCTATTGTATCAACAGATGTAGGCGATGTAAGCAGCGTAATATCTGGAGTAGAAGGATGCTATATATCAAGCTACGACCCAAAGGATGTAGCAAATAAAATAAGTCTAGCTATAGAAAAAAACTCTCGCACCAATGGGAAAAATAAAATAGAGATAATGAAGCTTGACTCTAATAATATTGCAAAAAGGATTGTAGAAATTTATAAAAAAGTCGTTGGATGCATATAAACTACTATAAACTAACTCATTGGCTAGTGTATTAAAGTTATGTTATTGGAAATTAAAAAAAAATTGTATCTTTGCAATTCGGTTTTATTTGATGACGAAAGTTAGCTTTTGTCGCATAATTTATTGATTATAAAGTAATTAAAATAAGATTCAAAAAATGCAAAACAAAGGATTTATTAGGTTTTTTTCGATTCTACTCGCACTTGTATCCCTTTATTGCTTGTCGTTCAGTTTTGTTACTGGATACTATAGCCGTAAGGCAAAAGATTTTGCTCAAGGCGACAACAACCAGTACTACAAGTATTTAGACTCGATTTCTGGCAAAAAGGTATGGCTAAACACTTATACTTTGAAAGAGTGCAGAGAGCGCGAAATCAACTTAGGACTTGACCTTAAGGGCGGTATGAACGTTACCCTTGAAATTTCTGTGCAAGACATTTTGGTCTATCTTTCAGACCACAATACTTCACCAACTTTTCAGCAGGCTCTGGCAAATGCTAAAAAAAGCAAGCCAAATGACTTTCTGACCGCATTCAAACAGGAGTTTGAGAAGATTGACCCAAATGCAAAACTATCTACTATCTTCTCTACCATCGCACTAAAAGATAAGATTAATCTAAGCATGAATAACGCTCAGGTGATCGACGTGCTTCGCGGTGAGGTAAAATCTGCAATCGACAACTCTTTCAACGTATTGAGTTCTCGTATCGACAGATTTGGTGTGATTCAGCCAAACATCCAACGTCTAGGTGGCGAGGAGGGCAGAATTCTAGTAGAGCTACCTGGTGTAAAAGAGCCAGAGCGTGTTCGTAAGCTTCTGCAAGGCTCGGCTAACCTTGAGTTTTGGGAAACCTATACCGCTGAAGAGCTCAGACCTCTGATCGCCATGGCAGATCAAACTATTCGCAACATACAAGGCGGGAAAATTGTCGAAGAGACTGAGGCTACAGATTCTACCACAGCGACTCTAGATACAACCGCTACAGCCGCTACCACTACGGATAGCGTAAAAGATTTGCTTAAAGAGTCTATCGCTCAAGACATTACTCCAGAGGCTACGACAGATTCAGAAAAAGCCATGCAAGATATAATTGCAAACAATCCTCTCATAGCACTACTTGGAGGTGAAATGCAAGGAGCTAC
>CAYFSY010000005.1:21782-22228 GCA_964345905.1 uncultured Paludibacteraceae bacterium
GCATGGTATCTACAAAAGACACGGCTAAAGTAATGGCTTACTTCAATATGCCACAAATCAAGCGCATGATGCCTCGCGACCTTATGATTCGCTGGACGGTAAAACCAGAAATCGAGGCAAAAAAGACAAAAGACAATAATGATAGATATGGACTAATTGCACTAAAAGTTACGTCTCGCAACGGACAAGCTCCACTGACAGGTGGCGTGGTAACCGACGCTCGTGTAGACTTCGACCAAATGACAAACCAAGCTCAGGTCTCTATGAAGATGAACTCCGAGGGTGCCTCTGTATGGGCTCGACTCACTAAGGCAAACATCGGCAGAAGCATAGCTATCTCACTCGATAATTACATCTACTCATTCCCAACCGTCGATGACGAAATCAAGGGAGGCAACTCGCAAATCTCTGGAAACTTCACTCCAGAGGAGGCAAAAGACCTTGCA
>CAYFSY010000005.1:22238-24054 GCA_964345905.1 uncultured Paludibacteraceae bacterium
TCTGGTAAGATGCCCGCACCTGCACGCATTGTTCAGGAAGACGTAGTAGGTCCTTCGCTCGGACAGACAGCTATCCGCCACGGACTCATCTCGTTTGCAATATCACTGCTTCTGATATTTGCTTATATGATTTTATACTACGGCTTGATTCCAGGTCTTGTTGCAGATGCTGTATTGACAGCTAACTTATTCTTTATGATGGGTATTTTGGCGTCGTTCAACGCTGTGCTTACCCTACCAGGTATCGCCGGTATAGTGCTCTCGCTAGGTATGGCTGTAGACGCCAACGTTCTTATCTACGAACGTTGTCGTGAGGAGCTAGCTGCAGGTAAAAACTTTAAGAAGTCTATCGAAGAGGGATTCAAGAACGCTCTTTCGGCTATTCTCGACGGACAGATTACCACGCTTCTGATTGGTATAATTCTGTTTATATTCGGAACTGGTTCGGTAAGAGGTTTTGCTACAACACTGGTAATTGGTATATTCACATCGCTATTTACATCGCTGTTCTTCTCTCGTATGATTTTTGACCGCTTGGCGGATATGAAGAGAGACTGGAGCCACATAACTTTCGACACGAAAATTTCAAGAAATTGGCTTAAAAATATCAACTTCGACTTCATAGGTAAGCGTAAAATTGGTTACACAATCTCTATCGTGCTTGTTGTTATATTTGTTGCTTCGCTATTTATCAACGGACTGAAGCCAGGTATCGACTTCTCTGGAGGTAACTCTTACGTTATAAGATTTGAGAAACCTGTAAATGCCGATGAGATCAGAGACAAGCTGACAGAGAAGTTCGATGGATATTCGCTATACGTAATTACAATGGGTAGTGCAAATCAGATTAGAGTCTCTACCAACTATACAGACGAAAATGATGCAACTGACGACCAAAGCTTAGTAGAAACAATGCTCTACGATGGGCTGAAGGAGTACATGAATCCAGAAGTAACTCAAGAGATGTTTGTCAATCGCTACTTTGTAAAAGATGGCAAGTATGAGCTGGCTAACCTTGAGGAGGGCGAAAACTTCGGAATCCAGCAGTCGCAAAACGTAGGTCCAACCATTGCAAAAGAGATGCTTGCTAAGGCTGCCTGGGCTATCTTGCTCTCGCTGATTGTGATATTCGTATATATCCTTATTCGATTCAAAAACTACTCATATTCAGTTGGTTCGGTAGTGTCGCTGGCTCATGACGCATTCTTTATTGTGGGTGTTTACACTCTATTCTATAAGGTGGTGCCGTTCTCACTAGATGTTGACCAATCTTTTATAGCGGCTATTCTTACCATTATTGGTTATTCGATCAACGATACGGTGGTTATTTTCGACCGTATCCGTGAGAACCTCACACTATATCCAAACCGTGATATGAAAGATCAGATGAACTCGGCGTTGAATACCACATTGAGCCGTACGTTCTCTACATCTTTCACTGTAATATTGGTACTTTTGGCAATGTTCATCTTCGGTGGTGAGGTGATTCGTGGATTTATGTTTGCTCTGCTTATGGGTAGCTTATCGGGCGTATACTCTACGCTCTTTATCGCGGCTCCACTGGCATACGATATTAGAAAAAGCCAAAAAGCTAAACTTGAAATAAAAGGTAGATAATTATATCAATTAATAAAAAAGGTTAATCCAAAAATAAGGGTTAGCCTTTTTTGTTTTAATAAGGGATATTGCTGAGCAGTATACATTCTATACAATAAATTTTTAGTATAAATGAAAAATATTTTGCATAAATCGAAACATTTATGTAATTATATCTGAATTCACACTCTTTTATATGCAAAAAAAATGTTTGTTTGTG
>CAYFSY010000006.1:0-3604 GCA_964345905.1 uncultured Paludibacteraceae bacterium
ACCACGCCCATTGCCACTACCGACAGCGCCATAGAGCTTTTGCCACGCAGGCGAAGAGGGAATATAAACGACCGCTGAAAGTAGTGTGTCTGGAAAAAGATTAGAAACACCACTCTGGGGATGTCTGCCACTCGGTCTGAGATTAGCCAAAGTACCAGCATCATCACAAAGACTGGCGCCTCCATGAGTATCCACCCCACGCGGTTGTTGATAGGTGCTCCCCATTTTTTGTTGTAGAACCGACCGTAGCCCGCATCTATAAAATATAGAGCCACAAACACCACCACTGCCAGCAGTGTCATTACCAAGAGTAATATATTAAATGATTGTTGCATAATGCTTACATCTTTTATTTTTTTTGCGACAAAGTTAATGAAAATAATTGTTTTAAGACAAAAAAATAGACGACCTATAAATCGCCTATCTCTTTATTTTGTAGAATAAAATATCTCATTCCTCCGAAGTGTCATCTACTGTAGAGGTTGTGCCCTTTGGCAGGTCGCGGTCACTCTTTATTGCAGCCATGATTTTATCTTCAATTTCACGAGCGAGTTCAGGATTATCTACCATTACTCTTTTTGAAGCGTCTCTGCCTTGAGCCAACTTGCTGTCGCCGTACGAGAACCACGAACCACTCTTTTTTACAATGCCATGCTCTACTCCAAGGTCTATAAGCTCTCCGCTACGCGAAATACCTTCGCCAAACATGATGTCAAACTCAGCTTTGCGGAATGGAGGTGCCACTTTGTTTTTTACCACCTTTACGCGTGTCTGGTTACCAAGCTGGTTGTCGCCCTCTTTGATAGCACCAATACGGCGAATATCGAGGCGAACAGATGAGTAGAACTTCAGAGCGTTACCGCCTGTGGTGGTCTCTGGCGAACCAAACATAACACCGATTTTCTCGCGAAGCTGGTTGATGAATATACAAGTGGTATTGGTACGAGAGATAGAAGCTGTGAGCTTACGCAAAGCCTGCGACATAAGTCGTGCTTGCAATCCCACTTTATTTTCTCCCATATCTCCCTCAAGCTCTGCCTTAGGTGTAAGTGCCGCTACAGAGTCGATGACGAGTATATCCAAAGCAGATGAGCGAATGAGCTGGTCTGCAATTTCCAAAGCCTGCTCTCCTGAGTCTGGTTGCGAAATCAGCAGATTGTCTACATCAACTCCGAGTTGCTGAGCATAGAATCTATCGAAAGCGTGTTCGGCGTCGATGATTGCTGCTATGCCACCAGCCTTCTGAGCCTCCGCTATAGCGTGAATAGCAAGGGTAGTCTTACCGCTAGACTCTGGTCCGTATATCTCGATGATTCTGCCACGAGGGTAGCCACCCACGCCGAGGGCTGCATTCAGCCCAATCGAACCACTAGGGATTACGCTAATATCCTCGATGCTGGTCTCGCCCAGCTTCATTATAGTGCCTTTGCCGTGGTCTTTTTCAATTTTATCCATAGCCAACTTCAGCGCCTTTAGCTTGTCTGAAGATGGTGCATTATTCTGAATCTCTTTTGCCATATAAATTTTACTAAGTTTTCCTAAAAAATTAACGTCTGCTTACTACTATTGGTTTTACTGTTCTTCCTCCTTTGTTTGTGGTCACCTCTATTATATAAGTTCCAGGTCTGTCAGGGGCATTAACTTGATAGTTTGTCTGGTTGTAAGAGCCTGTTCTCATTAATATACCATCAGATGTCCAGATGTTTACAATTGAACCACCACTCTTCACAAATATATCAATAAGTCCTCCTATTACTACTACTGTTGGCTCCTCTGGTTTGCCGTCAGTTATCTCTATAGGGCAGGTCATCATCTTTGAGCCGTCTGGACGAGTAACCTCAAGCATATATTGGTGTCCTTTCTGAACGCCATGTTGCAATACAGACTTATTCTCACCCGGCATCATAACCCATGCACCGTTTTCAAATGTGTACCATTGAAAACCTGTGATTTCAAATCCTCCGTTGTAGAATTTATTCTTTACGGCGATTACGTCATCCCACTTCTGATTCAGTATAGAGTCAGGATAATAAACATCAAAACAGTGTATAAATGAGCCTCCTGGACAGTCGTTTACGCTATCTACAAACAGTATAGTAGCACAATAGGTGTCCGGATAGACTTTGTCTGGCAGGTCGAATGTAATCAGTCGAGTGACGGAATCGTATGCCAGAGTGTCTGTGTTTACAAACCCCGCCGCTTGTGCCTTGTCGTCATACATTATGACATACTTAGTTGGTGTAATCGCACCTGTCTCTTCATACATCTTTATCGTATAGTCAGGGTCGTCGGCACAAGCCCATTCGGGTGAAGAGTCGAGCTTTGCTCCTACCTCTGGGTAGCGTTTGACGTTCATGAGGATGATGCTATCGCAACCGCTGCTTGCTACGAGTGTGTCAAGTATATAGCCGTTTTTAAGCGTAAACTTATCGTTTAGCCAGATTGTATCTCCAGAACAAGCAGTTACAATAGTATCGGTATTTGGACGAGCCTTAACAGTAAGGTTAAGCGTAAATACGCTATCGCAACCGCAATAGTTATTTATGTCACCACTTGTAGTGCGGAAAAATTCAAATTCACCTATTCGTTTCTGCATTGGTATATCCCAACCATTTTCTTTATAAGGCTCCATTTGGCAAATTTCCACATTTTGTACAATCTCTGGCTTAGCAAAAGTGAAGATAGTTGTATCGCTATAAGAGTAGCGATGACCGCTACAAGACTCTCCTTCCAGAGTGGCGATAACCATTTTACGAACCCAAGTTTTACAGTCGATTACCAAGGAGTCTCCTTTGCCTAGCTCGTTGCCTTCGCCGTCTCTCCAAGTAACCTCGTATGATCTGGTTTCGTTGATAGGTGTGAACCTCCACGCCTCAGGTACGTTTTGACCCTTACTGTCGAAGGTACTCCATTTGTCACCAAGGTTTCTGCCTGGAGGACATGTAGCCTTGGTACCTTCTCTATTCTGTACTCCTATTACTCCCATACCGCTGTTCCATGTAGGAGGGTAGTTTCTTTTTGCTACATACACGTCGATAATGTTAGTTCCCTCGTATAGTACGATCTGATACGACTGGCGGAGAGTAGTGTGAGAGAATAGAGGAATATCAAAGTAAGAGTTGATAAATACACGACAAGGAGCATCTCCTCTGATACCGTATTTAAACGAACCTGTTCCTGTACTTACTGCAGTATTTGGGTTGATGTCTTCGAAAACACCGTAGATAGCGTTACGCCAGTCGTGGTTTTTTCCAAAGTTTGCCTGAGGCAGACCACCCGTATATCCCGTAAGCACCCATCCACACGATTGGTTAGCGTATTGGGTGTTGAATGTTACGTATCCGTTTGGAGCCATCAGGAGTTGGTCGTAGACACTATCGTAGAAACAAAACTTAAATGGGAGGTAAGTTACGCCCGAGTAAGCATCGTCTTTGTTTAGCGGGATATCATCTCCCTCGGTAAGTGGATACGGAGGAGAGTATGGAATAGACTCAACTTTATAGCCCGTTATGCCTTGGCCTACGACTTGGATATCTGGTTTAACGGTATAGGTTGTCATATCACAAGGGATGGTAACTTTTTTTACACCGGCAAAAAAGTGTAT